>NZ_JASCOY010000037.1:0-48954 GCF_029960075.1 Pseudomonas sp. PS02290 | reverse complement strand
TCTTCGAGCAACTGGATGAGCAGACCGAGCAGGACCTGGGCACCGTAGAGCGCGACAAGGTTTCAGGCCGTCTGGAGGTCAAAAACCTCACGTTCACCTACCCAGGCACGGAAAAGCGCGTGCTCAACGACGTGAGTTTTGTCGCCGAAGCCGGTCAGATGGTCGCGCTGGTGGGCCGCTCCGGCAGCGGCAAATCCACGTTGGCGAGCCTGATTCCGCGCTTCTACGATCACGTGCAGGGCCAGATTCTTCTCGATGGCGTCGAGATTCAGGACTACACCCTGCGCAGCCTGCGTCGTCAGATCGCGCTGGTGAACCAGAACGTCACGCTGTTCAACGACACCATCGCCAACAACATCGCGTATGGCGATCTGGCGGGCGTGCCGCTGGAAGAGATCAAGAAAGCCTCGGCCGATGCCTACTCGGACGAATTCATCGACAAGTTGCCTCAGCAGTACCAGACCCTCGTCGGCGAGAACGGCGTGCTGCTGTCCGGGGGCCAGCGCCAGCGTTTGGCGATTGCCCGCGCGCTGCTGAAAAACGCGCCGCTGCTGATTCTCGACGAAGCGACCTCGGCGCTGGATACCGAGTCCGAGCGCCATATCCAGAAAGCCCTGGAGAAGGTCGTGCAAGGCCGTACCACGCTGGTGATCGCCCACCGCTTGTCCACCATCGAAAAAGCCGACGTCATTCTGGTGATGGACGAAGGCCGCATTGTCGAGCGCGGCTCCCATACCAAGCTGCTGGCGCAGAACGGCTACTACACGCGACTGCATGCCAAACAGTTCGAAGAGATCGAGCCCGCCTAGGTCGACACGGTGCTGGGAGGGACACCATACAACTCCGCCAAGGTGCCCTCGCGGCACCAGCTGTCGGCTGAGGGTTGCGTCCACAAGCTACTACTCAAGAAAAAACGCCGGTTGTCGATGTGATTAGCAACATCATCAACCGGACTCGGACATGAATTTCCGTTCATACAATATCGCTACTCGCAGCTTGCTATGTTTCGGCCTATTAGCGGCTCTGGTCGCGGGGGTCGGCATTTTCGGCCTTTCGCAAATGTCCCAGGTCCGCAGCCAAAGCTTAGTGATTGAGACCAACAGCGTTCCGAGCATCGTTGAGGCCGACAACCTTGCCCTGCAGCTGGCCCGTACCCGGATCGAAGTCCTGCGCCTGCTGGCCATCCCGGATGCCACGACTGTGGCGAGCACGCGTGACAAAATCAACACGATCAATAGCGAAGTGGCCGCAGCATTCGGCCGCTATGACAAGTTGGTCAGTTCGGATCGGGAGCGGCAAGCTTTTGAACATCTCCGCCAGATACACCAAGACTACGTCAAGAGTATTAGTCAGCTCGCCGAGCTGGTTGCTCTAGGCAAGTTGGATGAAGCGCGTGGTCTGGTGCAGTCGGGCATGGCTCAGCTGGGCGCTAAAATGAATGAAGGTACCGAGGCCCTGCGCAGGGTAAACCAGGAGGACATCAAAGCGGCCGCCCAGGCCTCCAGCGCAACCTACAGCCAGTCCAGGTCCATCACTTGGGCCGCCATCGGTCTTGCCTTGGGATTGACGCTGCTCCTGGCCTGGCGTCTAACCGTGAGCTTGACCAAACCGATCGCGAATGCCGTGATCGCAGCTAAGAGGATCGCCGGCGGTGATCTGACCCAGGCACTGGAGACCGGTGGCCAGGACGAAGCGGCTCAGCTCCTGCAGGCAATGCAGCAGATGCAGACTGACTTGCGCGACACCTTGGGCCACCTGGGCCATTCCGCGACTCAACTCGCCTCCGCTGCCGAAGAGATGACGGCAGTCATGAACGAGAGTGCTATTGGCCTGCAGCAGCAGAACAGCGAAATTGAGATGGCGGCCACAGCGGTCACGGAAATGAGCCAGGCGGTCGACGAGGTGGCCGGCAATGCTACGTCCACCTCTACCGAATCGCGCAAAGCCGCCGATACTGCGCGCCAGGGTCAGCAACAGCTCGGCAATACACTCAGCTCGATCGAGACCTTGACAGACAACGTCATGGGCGCAAGCGAGCGCGCGGGTGAGCTGGCTGGACAGACCCGCAATATCAGCCAGGTGCTGGACGTCATCCGTTCGGTTGCCGAGCAGACCAACCTTCTGGCTCTTAACGCTGCAATTGAGGCCGCTCGCGCAGGTGACGCCGGTCGTGGTTTCGCGGTGGTTGCCGATGAGGTCCGAGCGCTCGCCCATCGTACCGGTGAGAGCACCCGGGAAATTGAAAGCATGATCGGCAGCATTCAACAGGGCACTGGCCAGACTGTAGACGCCTTACTGACCAGTGCCGACCAAGCCCGGCAGACACGCGAGCAGGCCCAGTCGGCCAGCGCTGCTCTTGCTGCCATTGCCCAATCGGTCTCGGGCATTGACGACCGGAATCTGGTGATCGCGAGTGCCGCCGAGGAGCAGGCTCAGGTAGCCCGGGAGGTCGACCGCAACCTGATACGAATTCGCGATCTCTCTGTGCAAACGGCGGCCGGGGCTGAGCAAACACGAGCAGCGAGCCAGCAGTTGTCAGAATTGGCAGTCGGACTTAACGAGCAGATCAGCCGATTCCGCGTGTAATCCTTACCCTTACCTTAATTTGTAAGCGAGCGTCTGCCGCTGTGGGATGAACCGTGTTTGATACCGGCCTGCCGGTAGCGCCTGCTGATCTTC
Organism: Pseudomonas sp. PS02290; assembly: GCF_029960075.1. NCBI lineage: Bacteria > Pseudomonadati > Pseudomonadota > Gammaproteobacteria > Pseudomonadales > Pseudomonadaceae > Pseudomonas > Pseudomonas sp. PS02290. The sequence goes on along the minus strand of NZ_JASCOY010000037.1, from coordinate 46,275 downwards.
TGTTGCCCCATCCACCGTAAGTCGGTGTCCGAAAGGCATGAAAAAAGGCCCGCGGGCTGTCGGAAAGTCCGGGGACCTATTTAGCGGATATCCCGTTACAAGCAGTCATGACGCAGCACACTGCTGAAGGCCTGGCGACTGCTTCGGGTCGAGAGCGTTCAGTTAAGACCGGCCGCCTCCGACCCAAATCGGTTAAACCGGACAGAACAAGCCGCTCGCCACCCACGCGACCATGGACACTTCAAACAAGCAACGAAAAACGCCCGGCGGCAGTCAACGACACGCACCGGGCGATTCCCATTCACACCACCTTCAGCACGATTTTGCCGATATGGTCGCCCTGCTCCATTCGCTGATGCGCTTGTGCTGCGTCGGCGAGAGGGAAAACACGGTCAATGATCGGCAGGCATTCGCCTTGACTGAGCAGCGGCCAGACATTGGCGAGTACGGCGCGAGCAATCTCGGCTTTTTCCTCCGCGCTGCGCGAACGCATCATCGACCCTGTCACCGAGCCTTGCTTTTCCATCAACGCCAGCAGATTGAAGTCCTTGACGGAGTTGCCGCCCAGAAAGCCGATAATGACCAGTCGACCGCGTCGCGCAAGTGACGCCACGTTGCTCTCGAAATAGCTCCCGCCCATGATGTCGAGAATGACGTCCACGCCCTTCTCGTGGGTTTGCCGGGCGATCTCCTGAGCGAAGTCCACCTCGCGGTAATTGATCGCTTCGCCACCCAGCGCGCGGATTCGGTCGCACTTTTCCTGGCTGCCGGCCGTTGCAAAAGCCTTGATCCCCAAGGCCTTGCACAGCATGAGCGCGGTCGTGCCGATGCCGCTGGTGCCGCCATGGATCAATACGGTGCAGCCCTTTTGTGCTCGGCCCAACTCGAAAAGGTTGGCCCACACGGTGAAGAATGTTTCCGGAATGGCCGCGGCCTGAATCATGTCCACGCCGTCGGGGACCGGTAATGATTGGGTGGCCGCCACAACGCAGTATTCGGCGTAACCGCCGCCATTGGTCAGCGCACATACCTTGTCGCCCAGCTTGAAGTTGGCCACTTTTGCGCCAACCCCAACGACCTCACCGGCCACTTCCAACCCGGGCACAGGCGTCATGCCGGGTTTCATCGGGTATTTGCCCGAACGCTGTATGACATCAGGACGATTGATGCCGGCGGCGTGAACCCGGATCAGCAGCTCGTGATCACCGGGCATCGGCACATCGGCCTGCATTATCTTTAATACGTCAGGGCCACCGGGTTCGGTGATCTCGATGTAGTTCATACGCTTTGGCAGATTCATGGTTCACCTCTTGTTGAGTGGGCTAAAGACTCTGAAAGCTGAACGTCCAAGACATTCAGCCTTTTTAGCCGCCTATCGAATTAACCCTCGACGGTAAACCTCAGTCCGGCTTTTTCAGTCAGGCGCTTGAGCAACGCCTCATTCAACGCCGCCGCGGGCGTCCAGCAACCGCCCGGGGTCTCCTCACGTGTCACATCGAACGCCAGCGCCATCGCTGACTCGGCCAACATCTTGGAGGTCGACAGGTAGCCCGGATCCTCGTCGCAACTCACGGATGCCTTGAGCACCTGACCGTCTGCCAGTTCTGCGATGAACAACACATCATAAAAGCCTGCATCAAGCTCCTTCTGTGTCGGCCCTTGCCCCGGTTGCGGATGACCGCCCTCATTGAAAGAGAAGCCTGCCAGACCAAGCTCATCGTCTTCGCTCGGTTGCGCACTGAGCATCAGCATTTCGTCGTATTGAAACGACGTGCCCCACAGGTGCCCTTCCAGCAAGTTTGTGCGATGCACCGCCTTGGAATTGATGCCGGACATGATGAAAGGGCCGACCCAGGTCTGAGCCAGCTCATCCCGGTAGGGGGTCTGATCATCAGGTTGCTCGACACCTTTGAATCCCGGTGTGTAGGCAAACGGATCGGCCACCAGTTCACCGAGAGCGGGATCTTGCGCCGCGGCTGCAACCACAGCATCGACACTCAGGAACGTGCCACCGGACAGCACGCCTTGCATGCTGCGCACGCGGCCCCTGATCCGAGGCGCATAGCGAGCGAACTTCTTCATGACCTGCTGCTGGGTGAACCATACGCCGAGGTCGAACGGCACCGAATCGAAACCACAGGAGAACACCAGTCGCGCGCCCGATGCCTGGGCTTGGGCCTGATGGCTGCCGATCATTTGGGCAATCCAGGGAATCTCCCCCGAGAGGTCGACGTAGTCCGTCCCCAACTCGGCGCAGGCTGCCACCAGGTTCGAACCATAGACCGAAAACGGCCCTGCGGTGGTAATCACGACCCTGGTTGCGGCAACCATGTCGCGTACGGACGCCTGGTCCTGGGCATCGGCCACGATCAGCGGCAGCGCTGCGGCGTCTGCCCAACTGTCCCGAATGGCTTCCAGCTTGCTCAAGCTGCGACCGGCGATGGCCCATTTAACAGGGCCGTCGACGCCGTATTGAGCGAAGAGGTATTCAGCGACCAGCCGACCGGTGTAGCCCGTAGCGCCAAAAATGATCACATCGAATGTTTGTTTGCTCATGGAAAAGATGATTCCTGAAAGTGCCGCGAAGCGAAGGCGACACTCTAGCCATCCTGCCTACAAATGATTAGATGGTATGGTTGGAATAGACCTATAACCTCAGAGCATCAATCGTGCGCGACAACGTCACCGACCTACTGGCCCTCCTGCGGGTCGCCCGTGAAGGCAGTTTTACCAAAGCGGCGGCGCAGCTTGGCGTTTCCCAGCCTGCGCTGAGCCGCACCATCACCAAACTGGAATCGCGCCTGGGTGTGCAATTGCTGACCCGCAGTACCCGCAGCGTCGCGCCGACCGAAGCCGGCGCGCGGCTGATCGACAGCATCGGGCCGCATTTTGACGGGATCGAGTCAGGCCTCAACGAGCTGAGCGAACTCAGCGGCATGCCGGCGGGTAGCCTGCGCATCACCTCCATGGAGCACGCAACCCATCTCGTCCTTGCCCCAGCTGCGCTGCAATTGATGACCGACTATCCGGGCATCAAGGTTGAAATCAACGACAGCTACGCATTGGTCGACATCGTCGCAGAGCGCTTCGATGCCGGTATCCGCCTGGGGGCGCAGCTGGCTCAGGACATGATCAGCATGCCCATCGGCCGGGATTTTCGCCTGGCACTAGTGGCCTCCCCCGCCTATCTGGAACACCGCGCTAGACCACTGACGCCACAGGATCTGACCGAGCACGCCTGTATCAACCTGCGCCAGCCCACCTCGGGAGGATTGTGGGGTTGGCCTTTTGCAAAAAACGGGAGAGAAATCAAAGTACGCGCCGACGGGCATCTGGTGAGTAACAACATCTGGCTCATGCGTGATTTTGTCAGGGCGGGCGCCGGACTGGGCTACTTCCCGGAGCATCTGGTCGAGCAGGATCTGGCACAAGGTCGCCTGGTGCGGCTGATGGAGGACTGGACTGGCACCGTCACCGGGTATCACCTCTACTACCCAAGCCGGCGCCAGCACAAACCGGCTTTTCGTCTGCTTCTGGATGCATTGCGTGATCAGTCAGGGCGCTGACTGTCTTCTTTTGGCCGCTAGCTGACCTCAACGAGCGGCCGATCTAGGTCGGAAGCGGTCAGCCACGACCGGCTGCTTTCGACCCAAAGCCGCCCCTCGTGAATGGCAGCATTCGGCCAACAAGAGACGTTCGTCGTGGCCGGAGTGTGCCCCGCCAAGCGGCCGTCGCTGGCAGCCGTCACGGCCTCACAAACCGGTAGACGAAGCGATCGGTCTCGCCCTTGATCGCAGGATCGAACACCTTGACTGATCGCGGATCATCCTTGTTCGCGAGCATGTTGCTTTCCGCGTCCAGCAGGAAGCCGGCCGCCTCCACCTCCTTCCGAACGGAGGCGGGGTCGATCCGGTGCAGCGACTGGGCAACACTGGTGCCCGCTGTGCCAGCGGCGGCGTGGTCGACGATGACGTAGTACCCACCCGGCTTGACCCTATCGCACATGGCGCGATTGAAGTCGGCCGCCGTCGCGTCCTTGGACTGCACCAGCGCGGTGTGGAGATCGTGGTAGAACAGGTGCATCCACAGGACATCCGCGGGCTGCGTGACTTCCGGCATGGCCACGAGGTTCGCCGAAACCGCCTAGACGTTTGCCCGGCCCGGCTCCTTCGCCAACGTACGCATGTTGCCGACAGGATCGTTCTTGAAGTGGGCGACTTCGGCAGGCACGAAGCTATAGACCCGTCCGTTGGGTCCCACGGCGTCAGAGAATAGACGCGTCCAGTCGCCGTCGCCCGGGTAAACGTCGATGACGGTGGCGCCTGGATCAACGCGTGCGAAGCGGATCAACTCGGATAGCTTGGATGTGTCGTACATGGGGACCTCCTACAAAGTTTGGTATTCGAATGGCGAGGGGCCCCAAACGGTTTTTGCTACGTGAGCCCGGATGCGTCGATCTGCGAGGCTCGTGCCAGTGCCTGCGTGTCAATGTACTCGCGGATCTTCGTCAGTCTGCCGTCGCGGACCGTGATGGCGAAGATCCAGTCATCTTCGAACGTCTTATTGGTGGCTTTGATCTTCCCCTTGGCGAAACCGACGACCAGCACCCGGTCTCCCTGCGCGATGAACTCCCGGGGCTCGGTGGACGTCTCCATCGACCTGGATGCGGTCTCGAGCAAATCCGCAAGCCCCGCATGGCCGTGGCGCGTACCGGCCAGAGGCCAGTCTTCGCCCGGGATGATCCACTCGATGTCTTCGGCGACCAGCGCCAGCAGACCGTCCTTGTCGCCGCGGCCAATGGCCGCAAAGAAGTCCTTCACGGTCTGGACGTTTTTCTCGGTATTCATGGGGATTTCTCCGCGTCGATCGAGTCGACTTGCGCTCGACCCGAGCGCGTTCGTTGTGTTGTTATCGTTGGGTACGTCCTGCTCAACCGGCGAAAGTGACGAGGTCCTTGAAGATCAGTCGACCCCAGCTATTTCCGCGTGCGTGGACCAGCAGCCCGCCCTCGGAAAGCCTGCCAAGTTGGACCGGCGAGAAACCGAGATTTTCTGCAAGCGCGCCGATCTCGGCCGCGGCCTCGTCATCGTCGCTGGCCAGGAACACGACCCGCCTGCCGCCATGCACGGCCGGATCCTGGGCGAGGACGGATGCACCCAGATGGTTGAAGCCTTTGACCAGCCTGACACCCGTGAAGGACCGCGCAACGACCATGGAAGAAGGCTGTCCTCCCAGTTCCTCTGTGGGCACTTGGGTGTTGGTTACATCGACGATGGTCTTGCCTTTCCAGGTCGACAGCGCGTTGGCGACATCCTGGTGCGAGTCGAAACGGACGGCCAAAAAGATGATGTCCGCCTTGACCGCTTCCGCCAGTGTTTTGGGAAGGATGGTGGGACCGATCGCAGCGGCGACGGAGGCAAAGCTTTCCGGGTCGCGCGCGGTGGCCACGGATACGTCGATGCCCTTGCGGGCAAACGCCTTGGCCAGTGCCTGGCCGATAGGGCCGAAGCCGATAATTGAATAGGTCATAGGAGTTTTCTCTGAGTTGGGTTGGATCCTGCTTGGATAAGCGCGGCCCCACGGCTTGCCGCTAGGGTGGCCAGCCAAGGGGCCGCGCTGGGGTCAGACCTGCGCCAGGCCGCCATCGACGGGAAGATCGATACCCGTGACGAACGAACTTTCCTCGGAAGCGAGGAATACGACGGCAGCCGCGATTTCCTCCGGCTTGCCCCAGCGACCCATGGGAATCTGCAAGGCGTACTGGGCGGCCGCTTCCTTGGCCTGGTCGGCGGTAAGGCCCGCCGTCTTTTGCAAAGCGCCCGTCTCGGTGGGCCCGGGACTGATGCAATTCACGCGGATCTGGCGATCTTTCAGCTCCATCGTCCAGGCACGCACGAAGTTGCGCACAGCCGCTTTGCTTGCACCGTAAGCGCTGAATCCAGCCGTTCCCAGGACGTTGGTGACCGAAGAGGTCACTATGATCGAGCCGCCGTCTCTGAACAGCGGAAGGGCCTTCTGCACCGTGAAGAAGGTGCCCTTGACGTTCACGTCGAAGGTCTGGTCGAAATGAGCCTCGGTAGCGGCCTCCAGCAGCGCGACCGTACCCGCGCCCGCATTGGCAAAGAGCACATCAATGTGACCATGCTTCTCTTTCACGACAGCAAAGAGCCCGTCCAGATCTTCCAGGCGGGACACGTCGCCCACGACCGTCGTAACGTTTCCCTTCAAGGTGGCTGCCGCCTCCTTCAGTTCGTCCTCCCTTCGCCCAGTGATAACGACGTGCGCACCTTCTTCAAGGAAGCGCTTGGCCGTGGCCAGGCCAATCCCGCTGCTTCCACCGGTCACGACCGCAATTTTTCCCGCCAATTTTTGTGCACTATGGTTGTTCATATATTTTGCCTTTCTAATGTTCGTTATTGAGCAGACCCTGCGGTGCTCCGAACCATCGAACGGAGCGCCGACGCGTCGTGGGTCAGAGTTGCGCCAGGCCGCCGTCGACAGCGAGTTCGCTCGCGGTCATGAAGCTGCTGTCCGAGGAGGCGAGAAACACCGCTGCCGCCGCGATTTCCGAGGGCTCGGCCATGCGCAGCAGGGGCGTCATCGCGCCATAGGACTTCTGGCCTTCCTCGCCGAGCGCCGCCTTCGCGAGTTCGGTTGCCGTAGCGCCAGGCGACAGCACGTTGACCCGGATGCCGGTGCCCTTCAGATCCTCTGCCCAGGTCCTAGCGAAGTTGCGCACGGCCGCCTTGCTCGCGCTGTAGGCGGTAAATTCGGGAGCACCCGTGGTGCCGGCGCTCGATCCGGTCAGGATGATCGAACCGCCCTCGCCCATCAGCGGCAGCGCCTTCTGGACCGTGAAGATGGTGCCCTTCACGTTGGTTTCGAAGGTTTCGTCGATATGGGCGGCGGTGATCTCGCCCAGCTTGAGTGGGCTGCCGGTGCCGGCATTGGCGAAGAGGATGTCGAGGGTTCCGCGCTCGGCCTTCACTGCCACATAGAGTCGGTCTAGGTCGGCCTCATCGGAGACCGAGCCCGTTATGGCGCGGGCCTTTGGACCAAGCTCGGCCACGGCAGCGTCGAGCGCTTCCTGCCGACGGCCGTAGATGAAGACGAAGGCGCCTTCCTGGATGAAGCGCTTTGCCGCCGCGAGACCGATGCCGGTCGCGCCACCGGTGATTACCGCGGTCTTGCCAGTTAGTCTGTTCATGTTCGTATCCTTGGCTCAAGCGGTGGAGGCAGTGACCTCCGTTTGCTGTTGAGACCAATGTAGTGCAGCCGCTGCCAGTGTATTAGTCGGCCTTTTTGTGAATAATTGTTCCATCAATGGAATAATCGCTAGAATGCTCCATGAATCGAGATCTCAATGACACTTTGGTGTTCGTCAAGGTTGTGGAGTTGGGCAGCTTCACGGCTGCCGCGAACACGCTGCACATGCCCAAGGCGACCGTGAGTCGTAAGGTGCGGGAGCTGGAAGAGCGACTGGGTGCGCAGCTATTGCATCGCACAACCCGCAAGCTCGGCTTGACCGAGGCGGGCAACATCTATTTCGCGCATTGCCAGCGCATTGCGCGCGACCTGGACGAGGCGGAGAGCGCCGTCAGTGAGTTGCAGAGCGGGCCGCGAGGCTGGCTGCGCGTGACTGCATCTCATCCGGTGGGCAACACTTGGGTCGCGCCCTTACTCAGCGAATTCCACGCACGCCATCCGGACGTTCGCGTGGAACTGCTGCTGAGCAACGACCACAGGTCGACATCATCGCCGGCGAAATCGACGTGGCGATGCGCGTTGGCACGCTGGCGGATTCCAACCTGGCGGCGCGCAAGCTCGCCGTGTTCCGTACCGCGATCTACGCCACCCCCGGTTACATCGAGCGTTTCGGCGAGCCGCTGCATCCCGACGATTTGATTAACCACCGGGCAACCGTGCAGACCAATCACCGAAGCGCCCACGGCTTCGCCTGGACCCTCGATGATGGAAACGGCAAGCTGCGCGAGTTCCCGGTCGACCCCGTCGTGATCGCCAGCGATCCGAGCGCCCTTCGCACTGTGATGATGGATGGAGAAGGCCTGATGCTGACCAGTGACGTCTTTGTGCGGGCGTTCGTCGAGCAGGGTCTGGTGCAGCGCGTGCTCACCGGCTGGCGTGGCACGGACCTCGACCTGCATGCACTGTTCCCGCGCGGTCAGGTGCAGTCACCGAAAGTGCGTGCCTTCGTCGACTTTCTAGTCGAGCGGCTGAATATCGAGGAGGGCTACCTGGAGGTGTTGAACGGCGATACCGCGCACGGTCCGCCCTGCGGCCGCGATGGAAGCCCAGCGACGGCAGCGGCAGATAGGCACCGGATGCAATCTCAGTCAGCGCCCGAGTCAGGGCCGGCAGCCGCACGCGGTCAGGGCGAGAGATCGCGCACGACCGTCTAGCTGTATGAGCCCAGCACGTTGTTCAGTCGTATCCGCGAGATAGCTAAGAGGTCGTGGAAGCTGGCGTGAGGCCGATTCCAGTTACCCTGCGCGAGGAACGCATTCGACGTCGCGTATGGGTTGCCTGCCGTGGGAGACCAGCGAATCTGATTCCTCAGCAAACGACACTGCTGGACAACGCCGCGACGAGGGTCGACGAATTGGTCATCGGAGTCTGCGACGCGGTGGGATCGAGAGGCCGCTATGGGTCGAAAGCTGTCTGTGAGGAGGGCCCCATGGCTCCGCTGTGTTTGGTCTTTATCGCGTTGCTTGAGGCCGATCGCGGCCCGGCAGTCTCGGGCTTCGATGCTTTCCGTGCGTGTCCAAGCGCCTGAAGCAACACGGTTTGCGCAATGGGTACCTGGAGCTGGAGATTACCCAGTCGTTTCTGTAGTACCTCTTAGAAGCCCTTCAGAACGATCTTGCCTTTCGCCTTGCCGCTTTCCAGTAGAGCATGGGCACGACGAAGATTTTCTGTGCTGAGGCGTCCGTAGTTATCGCCGAGAGTGGTGCGCAAGAGACCCGAATCAACGTGCCGCGCAATTTCGTTGAGGATGTTGTGCTGCTCCTGCATGTCCTCGGTTTCGTAAAGCGAGCGGGTATACATCAGCTCCCAGTGCAACGACAGGCTCTTACGCTTCAGCGGTACAGCGTCAAGCGTGGCCGGATCATCGATCAGGCCCAGCTTGCCCTGAGGCTTCAGTGATTCGATGATTTGCTCGTAGTGCCGATCAGTCTGGGTCAAGCTTGCGACATAGCTGACTTGTCCAATGCCAATGCGCTTGAGCTCTTCGCTGAGTGGCTTGGTATGGTCGATGACGTGATGCGCACCCAGCTCGGCGACCCAAGCCTGGGTTTCCGGGCGCGAAGCCGTGCCGATGATTGTTAGTCCGGTCAGTTGACGCGCCAACTGAGTCAGGATCGAACCCACCCCGCCCGCAGCGCCGACGATGAGCAGCGTTTCGCCCCGGTCGGTGGTATCACTTGCAACACCGAGGCGATCGAAGAGTAACTCCCAGGCGGTCAGGGAAGTCAGTGGCAATGCCGCAGCCTGGCTGAAATCCAGCGACTGGGGCATTGAACCGACGATACGCTCGTCCACCAGTTGCAGCTCACTGTTGCTGCCCGGGCGGATCAACGATCCGGCGTACCAGACCCTGTCACCAGGCTTGAACAGCGTCACGTCGCTGCCGACCGACTTGACCACACCGGTAGCGTCCCATCCGAGGATACGGGGCTGGCTTTCGTCTTCGTGCGGTACGTAGCCCTGTCGCACCTTGGTATCGACAGGATTGACCGATACGGCCTTTACCTCTACGAGCAGGTCGCGCGGCTTCGGCACTGGCTCGGGTATATCGATCTCCACCAAAGCGTTGGGATGTTCGATAGGCAGGCATTTGAAGTGTGCAATGGCTTTCATTCGAAGAACCTCAGGAGATGCGATACATTTTCGTGATGGTGAGTTTTTCAGCAGCACGCTCGATGAAAGGGAGCGCGGCCTGAAAATGCGGTGTCGCTTCGTGAGCAGTCAGCGCCGCTTCAGTGCGCCACTGTTCGATCATGTGGAAAGTGCGAGCCTGCTCGGCATCACGATGGAAATCGTACTGGATGCAATCCGCTTCGGCTCGGCTCGGGCCTTGCAGGCGCTGCAGCGTCTCCTCGAGTTCGGCTTCAAACCCGGCCTTGGCGGTCAAAGTGGCAATCAGTGTCAAAGGGGTGGTCATCAAACCTCCTGCTTGTGGGCGTTATAAAGAGAGAGCGCATTGGCTGGCACGGGTGTATCGAAGATATCCATGCCGTCGGCCGTGCGACCAACAATTTGAATCCGCGGTGCTGCGAGATGGCGGCCTGGTCGAGATCCAGGTTATCGGCACGACACACATGAACTCGTCGCAGGGGAAGACTGAGTCACTGTCTTCTAGGCCCGGTGCACACGATCCTGTGTCGGCGTGACTAAGCCTTTCGCTCAATGACGACTTTGCCAATGGCACGACCTGACTCTAGGCGATCATGTGCCGCGCTGACGCCCGCAGCAGTGAAATCATGGCGCTCATCGATCAGTGGCTTGACCAAGCCGCGATCAACCAGGGCAGCCAGTCTTTGCAGGATCTCGCCATGGTGCTTGCGGTCTTGGTTATGAATGATCGAAACAGCCATAAATACCAGGTCGAGTCTCAATGCCTTGAAGTGCATTTCGGTCAGATCGTAGGTGTCGTAACCGATGATCGAGACGACGTGGCCCTTGAGCTTCGCGGCTTTCAGCGAGTTCTGTAAGACCTCGCCGCCCAGGGTATCGAAGACCGTATCGAATCCCTTTCCTCCAGTGATTCGCTGACTGTATTCCTCAGGCGTCTCGCCGTTATAAAAAATAATTTCATCGGCGCCCAACCGACGGGCAATTTCCGCTTTTTCCGGTGTGGAAACCGTCGTCGATACCTTGGCTCCCAGAACCTTGGCCAATTGAATCCCTATGTGCCCTACACCGCCGGTGCCACCATGTACAAGGACATTGTCATTGGGTTTGATCGAAGCACGGTCGATCAGCGCCTCCCATGCAGTAATCGCCACGAGCGGCAAGCTTGCTGCTTCGCCAAAAGAGAGTGACGTGGGTTTTAGCGCCAGCATATTGGCATCGACCTCCATCTGATCTGCCAGCGCACCGGGAATCCCCACGATGCCGCCGAAACAGCCATAGACTTCATCGCCTGGGTTGAAGCGAGTCACGCCAGTACCGACGGAGCTGACCACCCCTGAAACATCAATGTGAAGAGTGGCCGGGAAAGTCAGACCAGCCGTACCTTCGCTGCCACGGCGAATTTTCGTGTCCACTGGATTCACGCTTGTCGCCCGCACATCGACAATCACATGACCTGCTCGCGCGCGGGGATTGTCCGTCTGAATTTCGACAAAAAGGTCTGAGCTACCATGCTGATTTATCACAATGGCTTTCAAGGGTTTAACTCCGAGGAACTATAGGCCACCAAATTATCATCAATAAAATTGGATAAGTACGTTAGAGTTGTTGAATCTTTCGGTCCTGTTGGTTGGTAATAAGTGCTGGATTCCATCGATGAATTGCGTTTGTTTGTTGCCGTTTTTGAAGAGGGATCCATCCGTGCGGCTTCCGAACGGCTGGGGATGACAGCTGCGGGTGGAAGTAAGCGTCTTCTGGTCCTTGAAGACAGCGTGGGCCGGAGACTTTTTAACCGAACCACCCGTAAACTCAGCCCCACTTCTGACGGTGAGAAGCTTTATCAGCATGCCCTGAGCATCCTCGAAAGCGTCGAGAAGGCCGAGGGAGGATTTTTCCAGAAGACCGAGATTACCGGTCATCTGCGCATAACCGCTTCCGCGACATTTGCCCAAGGTTATTTATCGAGCGTCGTAAGCAGTTATCTCAAACGCTACCCTGGCGTCATCGTCGATCTTCATCCAACGGATCAACTGGTTGATCTGGCCGCCCATGGTACCGATCTTGCGATTCGGCACGGCGTGATGGCCGATTCGTCCCTGATCGCGCAAAGAGTTGCTGCCTCTCGACGCCTGATATGCGCCGCCCCCCAGTATTGGGAAAAACAGGGCATGCCTATCTCTCCAAAAGAACTGGCCATGCTGGACGGGCTGATCGTTGGTAAGGATTCCAGCTGGGCCATGTCCCGGGGAGGCGTCAAAAAAACCTGCAAAATACGCAAACGGTTTTCATCCAGTCTTGGGGAAGTGGTTCGCCAGATGGTGATAGATGGACATGGAATAGCGCTGCTCATGGACTGGCATGTACGAGATGATCTTGATTCAGGCGCTCTGGTGGAGGCATTGTCCGACTGGGCCATTGAGCCGCCGGTGGGAATTTATGCGGTCTACCCTTCAAGAGAAAACATTGCTCCGACTGTCCTGAGCTTTGTTGCTCATCTCAAAGAGTGGGTCGCGGCCCACCCCGTTTGAAGAAAGCGACAGTGCCGCCACGATAAATCCTGCCGGATGGAGTAAGAAGACCAGATGGACCCTCGCCCTCACTGTTCTGATTACGCTCGTCGGTATATGCCTAGCACTCATCGCTAGCAAAAAAACACCCAACCTCAATGGCACCTTTTTCGCACAGGGCCATTGTCGCTCATTACACTGCAACGCCATTGTTTGACATGCGCAAACGTGGTTCCTCCCGTTGGACACACTGCTCTCGCCACGTCCTTGATCGGCGTATGGATCATCGAGATAGCGATGAATACACCCAGCCGAAATCGCGCAACCAAAGCTATCAAGAACATGCAATTGTCAGTGGCGCGCAGAGAAAACAACTTCGTTGTCATCGGCCCGTACAAAAACGGGAGGGACGCAGTGCGCGTCGTAAGAGACCTGAATGACAGTTATAGCATTAGAGGTTGGATTATGAAGGGTAATTGATTTCTGACACTGACAAATTTGGGGATCAGAGATACGCGCGTGCATCAGAACATACAGGAGTTTCCGAACGACCCAGTGCATCCTGATTATTTGAGCCCATACGCCGCCATTTTAATGCGGCGTTTTCGGCGAAGTTGATATTTTTATCGGCAGTCAGGGTGCTGTTTTAAAGCGGTAGGATTCGTTACCGGCTTGAAGATGTGGCAGTGGAGGATCAGTTTATTCAATGATGCACCTAAAACTTCAAGCCTCATGCAAATGAGGTGTTGAGTGGATATATGGTAATGATCCTTATCGCGCGATCGCGGCGCTCGCTCAGTCGAATTGCGTACCTTTTTGAATCAGCTCAACCTTATATCCATTGGGGTCCTCAATGAACGCGATGACCGTACGCCCATGTTTCATAACACCTGCTGGTCGCGGAACGCGATATCCCATGATCGCAGCACGGCTGCATAACGCGTCTGCATCTTCAACCTCGATAGCGACATGCCCGTAAGCATCACCAAGCTCATAGCTGTTTTGTCCCCAATTATGCGTCAGCTCCAGGGCGACCGCCTCGGTCTCCGGACCATAACCAAGGAAAGCCAGTGTGAACTCGCCCTCTGGGTAGTCTTTGCGTCTTAAGAGGCTCATGCCAAGCAGCCTCGTGTAGAAGTGAATGGATTTGTCCAGGTTCACTACACGCAACATGGTATGCAGTATGCGCATCTACTTCTCCGCGGCAGCGTCGGCCATTGCATAGCCAACATCTCTAAAAATACTTTCATCGTAAGCCCGATTTCAGCTCTGGTGCTCAGCCAATAGCCAGTCTGTTTAAGGCTGGATGCATTTGACGGGACAATGTTAAGCTGCAAAGCCAATCACTAAAAGTGATCAGAAGTGAGCCAGGCCATCACAAAAGGAGATTCTCTTGAAACTTTCGCAGCTGGGCTTTTTTTGCGCTGTCGTCGACCACGGCACGATAGCCGCAGCAGCCGCATCGCTGCATTGTGTACCGTCGAACATCACGGCCAGACTGCGAGAGCTCGAAATTCAACTCGGCGTCGTTTTGTTCAATCGCGAAAATAACCGATTGCTGGTCACTCCCGAGGGCAGGTTGGTATACCGAAAAGCCAAACAGCTCATTGACCTGGCAGCTGAAACGCGCTCGTTGTTCTCAAACGATTCCATGCAGGGAGTGCTTCGCGTCGGAGCGCTAGATGTAGCGCTGGCCAATCATCTACCGGAGCGCCTCGTACGTTATCGCCTTGAGGCGCCGGGGGTAGAACTTCACATTCGCCCGGAGCACTCGCTATTCCTTGAGCGACTTTTGATGGATGGCGAGCTTGATTTGATTCTTACTGACGGCCCGATCCAGCATCCTTTGCTGGATAGCCGACTAGCGTTTCGTGAGCGCTTGATCAGAGTAGTGCCCAAAGCTCTTTCCTCGCCCACTCCCCAAGATTTGTCGGGGCTCGAACTATATGTATTCGGTCGCACGTGTCACTACAGACAACAGGTCGATAACTGGTTGGAAAGCAGCGGTATCCAGCCTCGGGCTATTCTGGAAATCGAATCGTATCCGAGTATCTTCGCCTGTATCGCGCAAGGGATAGGTTTCGCCTGCATACCAGAGAGTTACGTGGATCGTTTTGCCAGTCAGGCGCACACGTTTCAGGCTGACCAGGTGCCCAGTCTGGATTCAAGCGATATCTATTTCGTCTGGAGAAAGAACCAGCAATCACCCCTGATCAGAAACTTCATCGAGGTAATCGACAGTCTGGGTGTTTAATTGCAACCACGTCTAAACGATTCGAACTCGTCAAACCCCGACGGCGTCTCTTGGTGGGACGTGGTGGTAATCCCCAACGAAATAGGGCTGGGCCTTTTATTCCTCAGGCAATCTGCCGCGTTTTGTGAACAACCAATAGATGATCCCCAAGACCAGCGTTGCAAACCCCAATGCAGCGATAGTGGCGGCGGGCGTTGAAGCGGAATCAAGAATCACGAATTTGCGACTCAGGGCCAGGAGCGAGATAAGAATCACTGTTCGCAGCTGCACGATGCTGCCGTGCCTGAACGCCGGACGAATGATGGAGTGCTTGAACTCCAAGGCGATCAATACAGTGAAGATCGAACCGAACAGTAACTGGAAATCGCCGTGATCCAAGGGATCAATCGCGCCGCCTACCACCAGCGGCAGCACTCGTCTATAGAGCTGGAACAAAGCAATGACGATGACGCACGAGATCATCACGCCAAGCGCCAGCACGATGATCTGCTCGAATCGCTCATAGGCGTTCATCAGTGACCACTGGACACGAAGGCTTTTCAACGTCGATCTCGGAGGCAGTGGGGCTGAGGGGGCCGGATTCTTCATTAGGTTTTTGCTCCAGCACGTGTGGTTTCAGCTGTCGGCATGGCTCGCCTGTAGCCGCTGATCCAGCGCGCCAGATAGTTGAGTGAAGCAGAGTTTCGGGGGTACGGCCGAATCATTCCCAGTGCTCTCGATGCGCTACCCGCATCGGAGTCTGCCCGACCGCCTCGGCAACAGTGAACCCAGGCTGTTGACGTGAGCTGGTCTGGGTTCTAGTTGCTGATAATGGAGATCTTGTCGTTGCGCTCGATGATTGCGAGCGTGATCTGTTCAACCCGCTCAACCCCCTGCGCCAGTATCGCCGCCAGCGATCGCGGCTGGTTCATCGACGCGTAGCAATCATCGTCACAACCCGCATGGCGATTCATTGCAAACCCGCCTACGCTTGTTGGATGACCCCACGCCTTTACTCAGTTGAGGCAAAGGCTGGGGCAATCAGATTCCCTTCTGACTGTCCGCTTGCCGCGATCTGGACCTGCCCGCGTGTATCACCAGCCACTGGCTCCTTAATACGTCCCGCCCGACCAACATTTACCGCACAACGGGTAAACGTTTTACGCACTCCCCCACCTGTCGTTCTCAAGCGACCGATGCCGCAGCACCTCTGGAAATGAGGCCGCTGTTCACGTTCTCCCATTGAGGAAAATCAGTATGTATCGGCCGAGCACCATTACTTATCAGCAGCATCGAGGGTTCAGCCGGACCTTCACTCAGGGTCATTTGAGCCTTGGATTGTTTTTCCCTTTGGAGGCTTTCGATGGGGACATGCCCAGCATGCTCAACCAGGTCGCTTTGGCCAAACGAGCGGAGGCGTTGGGTTTCTGCGCGCTCTGGTTTCGTGATGTGCCTCTTCGGGATCCCGGTTTCGGCGATGTTGGCCAACTGTTCGACCCTTGGGTTTATCTGGGCTACATGGCCGCGCATACGTCTGAGATTGCGCTTGGCACTGCGTCCATTGCCATACCGTTGCGCCATCCGCTGCATACCGCCAAGGCATCTGCCAGCGTCGATCAACTGAGCGCAGGTCGCTTGATTCTGGGGGTGGCTTCCGGCGATCGTCCGGTGGAGTTTTTAGCTTTCGGCGTCGATCCCGAAAGGCGTGGAGAGCTCTTTCGGGAGCACTACGAGGTTATTAGGAAAGCCCACAGCACCAGCTTCGAACCCATCCGCTGGAGCGGTGGTGAGATGCAGGGCGCTGACTTGATTCCCAAACCCACAACCCAATCCATTCCAATGCTGGTGACTGGAAACAGTCGCCAGTCGCTGGACTGGATCGCGCGCGAAAGCCTCGGATGGATCAACTATCCACGCATACCGAACATGCAGCGGCTGATCGTTGAAGACTGGCGACGTGAGGTCATGAAGCAATGTGGCGCCGTCTATAAGCCCTTCGCTCAGTCGCTTTATATCGACCTCGACGAGACTCCATCCACGCCGCCCACCCGCATTCATTTAGGGTTCAAACTGGGACGCTACCATCTGCGGTTTTTGCTGGAGTCGCTTGAGGAGATCGGGGTGGACCACGTTATCCTGAATCTCAAATACGGAAAGCGCCCTGCTGAGGATGTCATTGAGGAGCTGGGTACTCACATTGTTCCGGAATTCGCAGTACAGCCGCGTCCTGAAGTGGACTGATACACGCAACCATCGCCACGCCCGGTCGATGTGATCTACGGCTGGGTGACCATGAGTTGCTTTCACCCGAAAGCGAAGCCTGCCAGGCTGGCGCTGTTCCAGCGCCATGGATAGCACCACGGTAGCCGTCATGTTGGCGTTGACTTCGGTACTGATGACTCTGAGTTTGAGCGCTTGGCAATGGCACAAACGCAAATTCGCCGCCCTGTGCCATCAATGGAGGGATGCAGTGCGTCGCTGTGGCTGCTTTTAGCGAAGCGCGACGCCATATACACAACGCCTTGACCGCCATCAGCGACAGCACGCCGGAGGTGATGAGCGTCCAGTTTCTGGCCATCACTTGCAGATCCAGCGTCATGTCGACGCCGAGAAAGAACAGCGCCAGCAGCAGGCCACGAAACGATTCTATGGCGGCCTCCAACTGGGGGCGGACACGTCAGGACCGGTAATGCAGAGAGGAAGATAAGTGGTCAGTCCCGAAAAAAGCTTCAGCATCAGGCACCTCCTGAGCCTGCATCAAGAACGCATCTTCGTCTGCCGGGCTCGTCCAGGCATCCGAGGATCCAGTGCTTCATTGCACGACGTCATCAACACTCCTGCTACCCAATGACGGGAGCACGTTGAGCTAAGTCCCTGTCCCCGCGATAGACACGCGATCATCAGGCTGGTCGGGCGGACTCATGTTTGCCGAGGCGTTTGGCGCATCCAGCTTATTGAAGAGCACTTCGTTACGCGCTTTGTCGTAACCCAGCTCAACGCTGTCGCCGGCCTGTAGCTTGCCAGCGAGCATTTCCTTCGCAAGCCACGTTTCGACGGTCTGGCGAATCCGACGTTTCAACTCGCGCGCGCCAAACTCGGGCTGATAACCAACATCCGCCAGATGATCAATGAGGGTGTCAGCCACTTTCACCGTGATGTTCTGGGCAGCCGCAGTTCGAATGACCCGATCAAGCTGAATGCCTACAATCGATCTGATGTTGTCACGGGTAAGGGCATGGAACACGATGATGTCATCAATACGGTTCAGGAATTCGGGACGAAAATGCCCTTTCAAGACTCCCATTAATTCATCACGTAACGCTTTATCCGTAAGGCGTTCATCTTCCGGGCGCTCAAGATTCTCCATGATAACGGGTGAGCCCAGATTGCTGGTGGCGATGATGATCGTATTGCTGAAGTCGACAATACGTCCCTTGCCGTCCGTGAGACGACCATCGTCGAACACCTGCAGCAATACGTTGCTCACATCGGGATGCGCCTTCTCGATCTCGTCGAGCAGAATCACACTGTAGGGCTTGCGGCGGACACGCTCTGTCAACTGACCACCTTCTTCGTATCCCACATAACCGGGTGGCGCACCGATCAACCGGGCAACCGCATGACGCTCCATGTACTCCGACATATCGATGCTAATGATCGATTGATCGTCGCCAAACACCGTCTCTGCCAACGCTTTGGCCAATTCGGTTTTGCCCACGCCGGTTGGACCAAGAAAGAGAAACGTGGCAATAGGTCTGTTGGCCTGTCCAAGGCCGGCGCGGGACAAACGAACCGCATCGCTGACCGCAAGCACGGCGTCTTCCTGCCCGACCAGCCGATCACGCAAAGTGTCTTCCATGTTCAGCAGCTTCTGACGCTCTTCCTGGGTGAGTTCGGTTACCGGAATACCGGTCAGACGGGAGAGTACTTCGGCAATCGACTCAAGGGTCACCTCGAGGGTTTCGGAACCCGTCTTGCGCTCCCAGGCTTCTGTCTCCTCTCCCAACTGGGCTTGTTTTTGACCGATGCGCTCTTGGAAGCCTTTGGATTCATCAAAGCGTTTTCGCGACGATGAATAGTCCTGTTCGCGTTTGAGCTGGGTGATTTCTGCTTCCAGCTCCTGAATGCCAGCGGGCCTTGACGAGGCGCTGATGCGCACGCGGGCCGCAGCCTGGTCGATCAGGTCAATGGCCTTGTCCGGCAGAAAGCGCGAGGTAATGTAACGATCCGACAGCTCCGCCGCTGCCACGAATGCTTCTTCGGCGAACGTCGCCTGATGGTGCGCCTCAAGCTTATCGCGCAGCCCACGCAGGATAATGATGGTCTGTTCTACAGTGGGCTCGGATATCAGGACGGGCTGAAAACGTCTTTCGAGCGCCGCATCCTTTTCGATGTGCTTTTGGTACTCATTGAGCGTCGTCGCACCGATCAGACTGAGCTCCCCGCGTGCCAGTGCGGGTTTCAATACGTTGGCAATGTCCAAGCCGCCCTCTTCACCTCCCTGCCCCGCGCCAACGATCGTATGCAGCTCATCGATGAACAGAATCAGCTCCGAGCTCTTTGCAGCCACTTCATCGAGCAGTTGCTTGGCGCGCTCCTCAAATTCACCACGGTATTTGGAGCCCGCGACCATTGAGTTCAGATTGACTTCAACTAGCCGTCTGCCACGCAGAATTTCCGGGACATCGCCCTTTACTATGCGCTGTGCAAGCCCCTCAACGATGGCTGTCTTGCCAACCCCGGGTTCGCCGATCAGGACCGGATTGTTCTTCCTCCGGCGGGCCAGCACCTCAATAGTGTTTTCGATTTCCAGCGCGCGGCCCAATACGGGATCCAGCTTGCCCTCACGAGCCAATGACGTCAGGTCGCGACCGAACTTGTCGAGTGTCGGTGTTCCCGTGGGGGTCTCGACTCTCCCGTCCTCAGCCCCCTTACCCACCACTTTGACCACCTTCTGCCGCAAAGCTTCAGGGGTCACGCCGTATTTTTTGAGCAGCGTTCCGGCAATGCTTTCGGGCACCGAGGAAAGCCCGATCAACAGATGCTCGGGGCCAACATACGAGTGCCCTAAATCACGAGATGCCTGGAACGCAAAATTGAACACTTTCTTCAGTCGAGGCGAGATGCTCATCTGATCCACCGGAGCCTGCGCCTCCGCTGCGCCCCTTTAAGCGTGTTGATCGATGTAGCCTTTGATGTCGTCCGCAGAAAGCTTCAATTCTTTGAGCAACGCTGTGCCTACGTCGGTATCGGCAAGCACATACAACAGATGCTCAGTATCGAGCTCGCTGCGGTTGAACTCATGGGCTTTATCTCCAGCGCGTTGCAGGATTTCCAGCGTCTGGGAGCTGAATGCATCAGTTGCATCGACAGATTCGCGAGGCACATGCGCAGAGAGCCTTAAGTCATCACCCCCCTGTTCCGCCGCTCCGCCAATGCTGTCGAAAAAGCGGGACACGCCACCGCCCAGCAAAGAGTCGAAGGGGTTCAACATGCTTTGATGGCGTAAAAGTTGACGGTAATCGTGGTCGCAAACTGACATGGTTCTGGCCTGACCATTTTGCGACACGGTCACTCGCGCGACAGCGGGTCTGGCGTTACATATTTCACAGAGAGTAACCATGATGAGTTGTCTCCAAAAATGGATAACACGGACTCATACAGATGGATCTACGTGCCCTCAACGATGCTCAGGAAACAGGGGCATGAGACCAGCAATACGCTGAGCTTGGTCGCCAAGACGATGAGGTGGGAGGGAATGGCAGCCTTGGGAAACGATGCCACCCGATCAACATAGTCGCGATCTCATGAAAGCGCGCCACGGCTACTTGATTACCGACGAACGACGACCAGACATTTCGTGTAAATAAACAGCCTGTCGTTAGCTATCAACCCAGGCGCTAGCTAGCGATTGAGTCCACGCATCGAGGAAAGCTCAATCGCCTGACTCATCTCGGTGACCTCGGGAGGCCCGTCATAGCGAAGCCCGTCGATGTAGAACGCGGGCGTGCCGTTTACCCCGCTACGTACGCCGCCATTGAAATCGGATTGTATTTTGGGCAGATAGATATCGGTTTGCATGGCAACAACGAGTTCATCGCTGGAAAGGCCGTGTCTCAGTGCGATGGCGCCATACAGCGGCACGCCCAATCGATCCTGATTTTCATACAACTCGTCGTGGGCCTCCCAGAAGAATCCTCGACTCCCGGCATATTCAGCGGTGACAGCTGCACCCAGCGCATGCGGGTGAGCAGTGGTTAGTGGAAAGTTGCGGAAAACAAGCAACAGATCCTCGCCAAAATGCTGCTGCAGCTTCTTGACGACCCAGTACGCCAAACCGCAATAGGGGCATTCGTAGTCGCCATATTCCACCAGTGTGACCTTGGCATGCGCCCTTCCCTGGCGATGGTCGTTTGCAGTTACCGGGACTTTGAGAGTGGCCATGTGATCACCTACTGGTTTTTGGAGGGCGTGCTGTGTGGGGAATCCGCCAGAGCATCCAGCGCATCCAGAATGCCGTCCGCTCCAGGATTGATTGCCATCGGTGAAACGTAACTCCAGGCGACCACCCCCTCCTTGTCAATCACGAACAACGCCCGCTTACAAACTCCAAGGTGGGATTCGTACGCGCCATACTGTCTCGCCACCGCTCCTTTGGGCTCGAAATCGGCAAGCAGGCTGAAGTGAAAACCACGGTCTTTGACGAAGGCCTGATGACACCAAGCGCTGTCCACGGAAATCCGCATGAAATTTGGAATAGGTATGGTAGCCGGTGTGATTGTGATCCTCCTGATCGCTTATGGTTTTGATGTCGTCACTGAGCCTGAACCGCTTGCACCGATGCAGAACAATCAGAGCGGCGGGATTCCCGTTACCGACCGCCACAATCACAGCCAGGCGCAACCCGCCAAGTAGTCACGGAAAAAACATGGAAGAAGTAGCTGTTTTTACTCGGCAGATTGCCTTGCGATCTACTGATCACAAACGGGCTATGCAGCTCGTGTCGGTAGCAAATATCCCAAGTCAGATGATGGCAATTCTGCGTCAAGAGCTGGACTCAATGGTTAGGGTCATCTACCTATTGGCTCAGGAACCTGCACGGCGTGATGAATTAATTACTGCGTCTGTGAATGGTGAGCTCTGGCGGCAACCCAATGGGCGCGGTCGTGTAACGGATCATGAGATGGTTGAGCTGGCACAGCATCTCCAAAATTGGGCTCGATCCGTCTACAAATTTGGTTGTGCTTTCATCCATTTATCCAATTTGCACGATTACAACGACAAAGATCCGCTGCAGCAGCTTCCAGCCGCTGAGCGTGACGCGGTTCTAGAGCACTGCCGGCACTACCATGGTGGTCCTGCGGGATCAGAATTTTCGGAGTTGGTGCCATACTTGCCGAGCGTTTTGGAGAAAGTGTCCAGCAACCTTGAACACTACCTAGAGCAGCTAAGGGATGGGGGATTTCATAAGCCATGTGACATTTGGTAGGAATACGCTCAGCCGCACCCTCAAGCCATGGCCGTCAAACAGGCGGGGCCAAGGTCGTAGAAACAGGCCAATTTTCGCCATCCAGATGAAGCAGGAACATACTTATGAACCCGATCCCTAAACCCCCTGCCTTACTCCAAGCGCCGTTAACCCTGACTCTTGGGCCTTCCGCTGTAGCCATGATGAATAAGCACCGTCAAGCCGCTTTTGACTATCTCCATGGGCCAAGAGGTAGTGACCGCCCGCCAGCTGTGCTGGAACAACTGAAAGCAACCTATCTTGAAACAGGGGCAGATTTGGCGTTGTGGCTTCGTGAGTGCCCTGAATCAACTGGAGCGGTCTGAGACACCAAGTCATCAGTGTTAAGTTAAAGGAAAACGCGACCATGAGCAGCTTTGGCGTCTACCACACGTCGAACACTGGCCCCGGTTGCTTCCTGACTGGTGATGAAGCCGAAGGCTTTGGCGGAACGTACCGTCTCACCGACGCGAGCAAGTTCAAAACCAAGGCGACAGCCGAGAAGGTTGCTCGCAATTACGGTGCCCGTTGGGACTAGATGCAGAGTCCTGCGGCAAGCCACTGAGAGCATGTAGGAATTGGTTGATGAAACAGAATTTCATAGTCATATGCGATAGCCCTGACACCAGTTTTGAGCAGCTGGTGGGTAGCGGTTTGGATGCGTTCAATGATGGGATTGCCGGTTCAAATGACCGTCGTACCCTCTCTGTCATCGTCCGTGACCTCGATAGCAACGAAGCTCTTGGTGGAATCGTCGGCAGAACATCCCTCGGGCTAGCGTTTCTCGACCTATTTCACCTGCCAGAATCTTTGCGTGGCTCAGGGTTAGGGACCAAGGTGCTGAAAGCCTTCGAAAAGGAAGCCTTGCATCGCGGGTGTCGTTCCGCAGTGCTTTACACCATTAGCTTCCAAGCACCCGGATTTTATGAAAAAAATGGTTGGGTGCGTTTTGGTGAGATTGCCTGCGATCCGGAAGGAGTGAGCAGAGTGTTTATGTCTAAACAGCTTTGACGGCTATAGGACTATAGGAAAGTCGTATGCTCCTCCTGACTCGCCGCCAAGGTGAGAATATTGTGATTGGCGACAAAATTCAGATCCAGGTTTTAAGCATTTCAGAGGCTGCTGGGGATGTACGTATCCAGATCGAAGCCCCGGACCTACTTGCGGTCCAGTGCGTAGACAGCCATAGCGCCGTGACCTCTCGCAGGGCTAGCCCTGTCATTACTCACAAGCGCCGATGGCGTTCCATGCTCACCAAGTAGGAAATGAGCCATGTCCCGTAAGCCCGCCGCCCCCGCTACTGAGCTAGTTGTACAATCCGACCCTGAGGACCTGGCCGCGCTCCGCCGCGATGCAGAGCGGTACCGTTGGCTTCGTGAGCGTGCCGTTCGGATCAATGGCAGCGAGGTATGGTGGCAGGGCGATTTTCTGGATCTGCGTTGCGACACCGGCCTGGGGCATGTCCAGGGTGAATATGAGGTGGTGCCCGACCTGGCTCCGCCCAGCCGACGGCTGGCTAAGCCTGCTCTGAAACCAGAGTGACAGCGGAAAGATTGCCCAGGTCCTCACAATGCATCAAGCTGAGTAGAAACGTACTTTAACGGGAAGGTCAGGTGATTCGATGCTGCCTACTTCTTCTACACCATCAACCAAATTAGAAGCGCAAAAATTTATATGGAATTAATGACCACGCCACTTCCGCTTGGCTATCAGCTTGTACAAAACCTTGGGGTCATATCCGTGACTACGCCGATCCAGATTACTCAAAAGGGGATAATTCAGTCCATCGTTGAGCGGAATCGGAACGAGTGGTCGGAAGCATATGATGCTTTCATGGCGGCGGCCCCTAGCGGTACTACGATCATTTTCGGCATGCAGGTCGCCACTGCGGCTGTCGTGCTCGGTACTCGCGCATTCCTGTCTGTCACCATGACTGGGACAGCCGCTATTCACGAGCTTGAAGGGGGCTAGGTGTTGGCTGACATCTTCGCGACAGGCGCGTAGAATTAAAGTCACACCACTGAGGTATCAGCTATGCGGAAATCATTGATTGATTCTATAGGGCGAGCCACAGCCTCCAAATTGATGGAGGATGCCGTTTTGCAAGCTATTGAGGAAAATCGAGAGCTTGGCCTGGCTGATAACGCACAACAGGTCCAACTGGTAAGCGGCACATTGTGCATAGTTAAAGCTGGTAGAGGCGTTCCTTTGGTTGCACGCGGTGCTGTACCGTCAGCGCCTCGAAATCTGAGCAAACAAGTTCCTATCGCATGAATGAACTCGAACCAAGGATGGTAGTAATTGCTGGGCCAAATGGATCCGGCAAAAGTACTGTTACGAGTGGTCTCGCACAGTCTGATAAGTTCCCAGCGCAGTATATCAATGCTGACGATATAGCTAAATTTGAGCTCTCGAATATTTCTGATGCCCTTGACCGCAATCGTCAGGCCGCAGCGCTGGCTGAGGAGAGGAGAAAGGGGGCATTGGAGTCGGGAGCGGCTTTTGCTTTTGAGACGGTCCTTTCCACACCAGGAAAGCTTGCTCTGTTTGACGAGGCGAGGGACAAAGGCTTTAGTGTGGATTTAATTTTCATTACTACCGCTCATCCCTCCATAAACGTTGACAGGGTTAACCTTAGGGTTGCAAAGGGTGGACACCCCGTAACCACCGATAAAATCATCGATCGCTACGAGCGTGCTATGCAGCTCCTGCCCAGCGCTATTCAGAAGTCAGACAGCGCCGAGGTCTACGATAATACTTCGAGCACGCACGGTCCCGTGCTGGTCGCTATGAAGAGCGAAGATCACCTTGACTATGACGACAGAGGTTTGCCCTGGGTAACTGAGCGGTTGGCTAAACCATTTGCCGAGAGAGCAAAGTCCCGCAATCATCTCGCCGGTCTGGTGAGTAACGAATTAATCATCGACGCTCATGTTGGTAACCTAAACACCTACGAGGGTGTCGTGGTGGGAGTAACTGCCGCTCATGTATTACAAAGAACTCAAGGTAACAAGTTGATCCTTCATGATTTGGCCATTTGCGCACCGCACTTAGTCTTCTTCGCAGGGCAACACGTTACAGTGTCCTACGCTTTTGGAGCCGATGGCAAACATCTGCCATCAAAGCCTAATGACCGGCCTCGAAGCCCCCGCCCTTGATTTCCTCCCAACCATCGGATGTCAGTATGAAAACGCTGACGCCTTGCGGCACCACGGATAGAGGAAATCTGACATGGCCACCTACCGAATTGATGACAAGCACGACATAACCCTTCGACCGGCTGAGCGGATTGCCAAGGCGCTATACCGTTGCGAGGGTCTGTTGGGGCTGACTGATGGGTCGCTTACGAACTCCCGATTTCTCGGCGAGGGCAAGACCGCAAGCCAGGCTGAAAACTCGGCGCGCACCAAAGCTAGATTTGCTGTTGCTGCAGGCCAGATTGAGTACGTAAAGGCTGATGACTCTGGTGATTGAAGTGAGGGTGGCCCCATGAAAGTCAAGGAACTGATCAGCAAGCTGAAGAAGATGGATCCGGACGCTGAAGTTATCATTCAGGATCACGACCACACCGAGGACGAAATGGCAGGTCCGGTAGAGTCTGTAACTGTCTCGGATAGTGCGGTTCTTATTGACCGGATGGGCGGTCCTGTCGTCGCCTTGAATTGATAGAGGAAAGCGCGACCATGGACACGCCGCAAATCACTGTTTTTATGGTCATGGCAACTGGTATCAAACATGACCACCGCCCGTTCCAAACCGTCCACCACTCGATCTCGCTGCGTTCTTAACCATCGATCTCGCCATTACGGATGGCCATCCTGATGGCTTGTGCCGTCGTCGTCACGCCCAGACGTCGGCGCGCTGAGCGCAGGTGATTTTCAACCGTACGCTCCGACAAACCGAGAGTTGCTGCAATATCCGCTTGCCGTCTTCCGGCAGCCGTCCATTCCATGACTTCGCGCTCACGCGGGGAAAGGCTTCTTAATGCTTCGTTCAGTGGCGCCTCAAGCAGCTGCCGAGCTGCGAAAAAAGCGGCCGTCGCAACTAGGCTGAGTCCCAAGCGAACCCGCGCGCTTCCATCCACCGGTTCCCCCCCCAAGCTCATCGCGCCTTCAAGCCCTTGCGGGCCGAAAACTGGCACTTGTAACCCCTGAATCCCTGGGTCACCTGGAGAACGAATCACGCAGTAGCGCTCTTCTCCCTTGACCTGCTTTTTCTGCCAGAAGAAGGATTGCCGAGCATTCAGAAGGTGGCGAGTCACCGGACAATGTCGAACATAAGTCTCGGCATCAACCGTTTGACCGTTATCGAACCAATTGCCTTCGACCCAGTAGATATGCTCAACCACTTCTTCACTTGCCGTCGATGCAGAAAACAGCACGAATCGATCATAGCCGTAGGGTGTGGCGAACCCCCTGACGGCTTTCTTGATTGATTCAAGCGTGCGCGCCGACTCTATCTCCAGAGTAGCTCGCATCGCTGTTTCGGCCGGCCATTCGCTCAATCCGATGCGACCTCTTTCAATAATGCTTGAGCTGCCAACTTGCCCAGATTATTGCCTGCCAATGGGCTGTCGCCGGTCAGCAGCTTGCGGTCTTGGAGCGTTGCACCTGAAATATCCTGATTGACGATCTCAACTCCCAGGGCTTTCAATTGCTCACCAAATTCCCAGGTCAGATGCCCAGGCATATAACCGATGTCGGGCGTCTTTGCGTCGATACTGTCTGGAAATGCGCAGATCTTGTAGCCGTTGAAAATGTAGGAGTTCCTCGACTCGCCAATGCCCGCCGCGAGCATTGCTGCTGGGCCGTGACATAGGGAAATCACAAATTTGTCGTTGGTGATTGCCCAATGCAGAGCCGCTTTCACGTCGACACTCTCCGGCAATCCAATCAGCGCGCCGTGACCGCCAGGTATGAAAACGCCGATGTAATCCGAATCCTGGCCCAGCGCCTTCTCAACCACCTCGCGTAACTTCAAAGGTTTTTTGAACTGCTCACGGTATTTGGCGTAGAAATCCTTTACCTCAGTATCTTCGCTGGGCATGGCCCAGAATTCGAATTTCACTGGATTGCCTGAAAGGGTCGCAACGTCGAACGCGAAACCGGCTTTGTCGAGGTGATACATGGGCAACAACGTCTCGACCGGGTGATTGCCCGTGGAAAACATTGTTCCGTTGTCGGTCAGTAAATAGCGCTCATCAGCCCCGATCAGCAAAATCTTCCAGCGGCCACCTTTGTATGGATTAGCGTAATCCGCATCACTCAGATCAGATTTTGGCGAGGTAAATTGGCTAAGCGAATATGGGGAGGGGAAGAAGGCATTGTCCTCTGCCTGATCCGGAGTGGGACGCTTGTCGTCACTCTGCACGGTAGTCATGGTTATCTCCTACTAATGGGCCGATTGCCGAGGTCAATGCTAGTAGCCTGACGCAGGCCCAGCAATGAGGGTTTTCCCTCAAAGAAATTTTCCGCCCACATACCGTGGTAGATCGGCAGCTTTTGGCCGCTGTTACCTAAACCTTTCACTTTTTCCGCGCTGCACACACCTCAATACTTCACCCTGAACGTGGGTGAGTCCTCTGGCCGGTTCTGCCGGCGATCGTAGATCCGCGTCGTGCTGATATTGGCGTGGCCCAGCCAGATGCGCCCGATCGCGCTTGCCTTTGAGCGTGTCCGGATCTGGCGCATCGAGCAGGGCCTTGGCTTGGTGATCACCGAGCGCCGGCGCTTTTCCTTCATTGGTCTCGATACGGGGTCGTTTGACACCATGCACCGGATTGCCGCCGGTGACCGCATTACTGTTGAGACGGTGGTCATAGAGGCTGGCCAGCGCCGCCAGTTTGCGGCGGATGGTTGCGCCGGCCAGACACCGGCGCTCCAGATCGGCGCGCCAGGCCGGCACGTGCGCCCGGGTTACCGAGCGAAATTCGTCTGCAGTCGCCAAGCCTACGAAACGACAGAAGTCCTCAAGGTCGCCCTGGTACGCTCGCCGAGTACGCAAGTTGTCGATATTGGCGTACCACTCGACGGCTGCCGGCACTTCAGCCAGCGTCTGAAACTGTGCCGCCGTCAGCCGGCATTCATTGGGGGAGGGGGCTGATACACCGGCGCCGGTGGCTTGCGTATATCCTTCATCGAATGCCCGGTCCTGCAGGACGACCTGCCGCATGTTCGCTGGCCACCCAAGCCCAGTATTCGCGGATGGAGAGGTCCACCTCCGATTCGGGTACCAGGTGCTGCCAACGCAGTTGTTCTTGTTCCTGGTCACCCGTGCGGATATCGCGTTTGATTTCTACGCCGGCAGCGGCGAA
The DNA here is from genome assembly GCF_029960075.1 of Pseudomonas sp. PS02290. Lineage (NCBI taxonomy): Bacteria > Pseudomonadati > Pseudomonadota > Gammaproteobacteria > Pseudomonadales > Pseudomonadaceae > Pseudomonas > Pseudomonas sp. PS02290. Next base: position 17,842 of record NZ_JASCOY010000037.1, on the reverse strand, counting down.
ACGCCGGCGCGCCTTGCTCCAAAATCCCACGGAGGTTCCTACTTCGTGCAGCGGCACCAAGGGCACCTGGTGAATGCACCACAGACGCCATAGTGTCGCAGTCGCCACGCCACGTCCCTGGTACTCGCCGTCAATGGTCAGGTCGTATATGTACACCCGATCGTTGAGCGGATTGATGCCGAATTCAACTGTTCCCATGCGCTGGCCGTCGACCTCGATGCCCGCGACAAACTCGGTACCAGGAAACGCAAAACACCCGCGAGTGGACTCAGTACGTTCGATCACCACACTGGTGTTCGTACAGAGAGCATCCAAAGTTTGGGCGTTGCGTACCTGACGGGAATTAAGAATCCGGTCGAAAGCTGACATGCCGCCTCCTGTTGTTCAAAGCTAACGATAACGGGTTATCTGTTAAATAGGCCCCCTGACTTTCCGACGGTCCGGGGGCCTTTTTATGGCCGCAGATTCTTGTTCATTGCGAACGACAGCTATCGACCCATAGCTGCCCTTCATATAAGGCAGCTTGCGGCCAGGAGAAACTGTCCAAGAGCTGGTTCCGCACAGGAGATTCGTTCGAGCGTTGGTCGGGGCTTGGTTACTCGCGCGTCAGGCCAAACAGACCACCTTTCCGCAGTGGCAGACAGTCTAGCTAAACGCCTTCAATCAACGGCATTACAGTGAGCCGGTACTGTGTATTCGTTCAAGCACCTATGAGTATCCGGGCGCAAATGCATCAGTGCTTAATGCGCTTCAACTCGGTAATTGCCAAGTAAATCGTTGGTCCATCGGACGAAGAAGGTGCTCGATAACAACCCACTGCTTTCAAGTGTTGAACCGCAAAGGCAGCAAGCTCCCAGGCCATGGATTCATCCTCGATAGGAAACGCTTCTTCGTCGCCAAACAATTCAAAGCCCGTAATGGCTTGTAGCTCCTTGAGCGGCGACGCCCTCTCGCGAAGTGCATCAGGCACGGAGGGGTTACTCCAAGCCCATTTCCAGCTTGACTGCTTCGGTACAAAGGAGCCGATATTGATAATCAGCGCTCGAACGACCTCCCTGTCCAGCTCATCGAAAAAACTGAGAGCGGCGGTCTCCTGATTAAGCCACCAACGTGAGATACCACCCAAACCATACTTTTGCTGTAATGCTTCCTGCTTGCTCATCAACGCGGCCATGGCCGTTTCAAGCAGCACCTCAAAATTGTCTTCCGACATCAAGTCTTCCTTGTTGATTGACGCCGGTACGCGCCTTTGAGCCCGGACATCCTTAGGTGATATGAGAGCGGTTTCTGCCTCATTGGATCCTCTGCTTTCTGGCCCGTAGGCATAACCGACACCTATCTGCCATACCCAGTCACCTGATTTACTGCGCGAGCGACACGATCCATTTAAGGGCAGTCAAAGTCATTAGCACCCCGATAAGTTTCGTAATCGCCAATCCGGCCTTAATGGAAACCATCTGTTTTTCGTGACGAGTCATTGCACCAAAAGGTGGAATTGAATCTGCGCTTTGGCCGGTCTTTTTCCACTCCATCTCTCGGGTGTATCCGATACTCATGAAAACATAGAGAATCACAGTCACGCCCAAACATTTCAGGAGATCATGCACTGAGACAGATTCATCTGCCGTACCAAAAACATAACAAACCGCAGCCACTCCCCAAAGGCATACGCCAAACCACGTGAGTGTTTTTCTAGCCCGTGGCGATGCTTTTAGGTTCTCAGCCAAACTGAAGGGACAAAACAAGCCGTCTCTTTGAAATCGGTCTTCAAGTGACACAACGTAGCCTGAGAGAAACGCCAAAAAACCCAAGAATATGAGCATAACCAGCATGTCTTTGAGTCCGTCCTTGCCATATTGTCGTTTGTGTTGAAATTTCTAATTTACCCAAACCATTCAGTCGCGACGAAAAGCAGTCTCTAGGTTCCGATAAAATCCTGCCGGACAGGATAATAAATGGACTTCGTACCAGATATCGGCCGTTTTGGGTCGGTGGCGCCAACTCTCTAGTCTGATGACCTCAGGATGGTTTCGTCTTCATCATGAAATCACAAGGTTCGCAGGACGCAGGCTCTTTGGAATGGGCGTTAGTGAGCCAGAGAAGCGATCAGGAAAGCAGGAAACGAAAAGATATTATGGAAACATCAGACGTCAAGCTCGCCCGGGTAACGCGCACCGATATCGACGAGCTCCTACACGCGAATCGGGAAAGCCGGGACTACCACGGCCGCTGGGTACAGCCGTTCACAACCGCCACAGGTTTCGAGGAGTGGTACTCCGCTCAAATCACAGGCGCGAGTGTTGGCCTACTGGCTCGCGATACAGAATCGGGTCAGATCGTTGGAGTGACCAACCTAAGCCAGATTTTCTATAAAGGATTTCAGAACGCGTATCTCAGCTATTGGGGCATGGTCTCGTTTGCCGGGACGGGAAGGATGTCACAGGCGGTGGAACTGACGACGAGGTATGCCTTTGAGGAGCTGGGTCTTCACCGTCTCGAGGCCAATATTCAACCTGAAAATGTGCGTTCAATCGCGCTGGTCAAGCGTCTCGGATTTCGGAAAGAGGGGTTCTCCCCGAAATACCTGCAGATCGCCGGGGTCTGGTGCGATCACGAGCGCTGGGCACTTCTGGCCGATGAGCGTTAATCAGCGAGCAGCGCCGTTTAACATCTAAGCTGACTGCCCAATGATCTGCTTCAGCCCTTCCCTTTCAACTCCGCCAACTTCTGCATCACGCCCGCAGCCGTCTGTTCGCCCATCAACTGCTCACGCACTTTGCCCTTGTCGTCAATGATGTAGGTCACCGGCAGGGCTTCGCTTTTCGGCAGGTCATATTGTTCGGCCGGGTCTTGGGCCAGCACGGTGAAGGTGATGCCCAGCGCTTTGCTGGCGCTCTTCAGGTCTTCGCCCTGGAGGTTGTCGAAATTGACGCCGAACACGCTGACGTTCTGCCCTTTCACCTGCTCGGACAGCGTGTTGAGTTCGGGGATTTCGGTCCGGCAAGGGCCGCACCATTCGGCCCAGTAATTGACCACCAGCCAGTGCTTGTCGACGCGGCTGCTGGCGACTTTCTCGCCATTCTGATCCGTGCCCAGGTCCACGCCGCACCCGCTGAGCAACAGACTTCCAATCAGTGCTGCCGCCGCTGCCAATCGCCTTGCCATGATGCTGTTTCCTTCTAGGTGCTCTTTCTTTCCAGATGCACGCTGCGCCGATTGCGCATCGCTCGCCGCGTGTTACCGGTCGTTACCGTGACGCAGGTAGAATAGCCGCCACCTCAGGCAAGATGCGACCCGCAAATGACCGATCTCACGCTTTATCACAACCCGCGTTGCACCAAATCCCGCGGCACGCTGGCATTGCTTGAAGCCCGCGGCCTGACGCCGACCATCATTCATTACCTCGAGACCCCGCCCGACGCCGCGCAACTGCGCGACCTGCTGGGCAAGCTCGGCATCGGTGCTCGCGGACTGCTGCGCACCGGTGAGGACGAGTACAAAACCCTGAACCTGGCCGACACCAGCCTGAGCGACGAGCAGCTGATCGCCGCCATGGCGGCCCATCCCAAGTTGATCGAGCGCCCCATTCTCGTCGTCGGCGACAAGGCGGTGATTGGCCGTCCGCCGGAAAACATTCTGGAGATCCTGCCGTGAGCGCGCCCTATATTCTGGTTCTGTTTTACAGCCGTAACGGCGCAACCGCGGAGATGGCGCGACAGATCGCCCGTGGTGTCGAGATGACCGGCATGGAAGCGCGTCTGCGCACGGTGCCTGCAGTGTCCACTGACTGCGAAGCCGTGGCGCCGAGCATTCCGGAGGCCGGCGCCTTGTACGCCACTTTGGACGATCTGAAAAACTGTTCGGGCCTGGCCTTGGGCAGCCCGACCCGCTTCGGCAACATGGCCGCGCCGCTGAAGTATTTTCTCGACGGCACCAGCAACCTGTGGCTGACCGGCGCACTGGTGGGCAAACCCGCCAGCGTGTTCACCTCCACTGCCAGCCTGCATGGCGGGCAGGAAACCACGCTGTTGTCGATGCTGTTGCCCCTGCTGCACCACGGCATGCTGATCAGCGGCCTGCCCTACAGCGAAGCGGCACTGATCGAAACCCGTGGCGGCGGCACGCCTTATGGCGCCAGTCATCACGCCGGTGCCGACGGCAAGCGCGCGCTGGATGAGCACGAGACCACGTTGTGCCGTTCGCTCGGTCAGCGGCTGGCGAAAACCGCACTGTTGCTCGATCCGCCCAAGGGCTAAAAACCAAGGCGTTGCTCGCGCACGATTGCTGGAACCCCTTGCTCAAACCGGGTCAAACACAGAGCCCCTGCCGGGGTTCTGCGTCAGCGCTCGGAAATGCGCTACGTCAGCGATCGCGCACATGAATTTTGTTTTGGAGAGGGCATGCAAGATTACAAATGGCTCCATGAATACTGTCTTAACCGCTTTGGTTCCGTCGCCGCCCTTGAGGCGCATCTGCCGACCCCCGCCACGACTAAAAAACTCAAAGCCCTCAGCGACGACCGTTACCTGTCGACCATGGCGCTGCGGGTCTTTCGTGCGGGCTTGAAGCACAGCCTGGTGGACGCTAAATGGCCGGCCTTCGAGCAGGCCTTCTTCGGCTTCGATCCGGAAAAAGTCACGCTGATGGGCGGCGATCACTTGGAACGCCTGATGCAGGACGCGAGGATCATCCGTCATCTGGGCAAGCTCAAGAGCGTGCCGCGCAACGCCCAGTTGATCCTCGACATCGCCCACGAACACGGCAGCTTCGGCAATTTCATCGCGGAATGGCCGGTGACCGATATCGTCGGGCTGTGGCGTTACCTGTTCAAGCACGGCAATCAGATGGGCGGGCTGTCATCGCCGCGCTTCCTGCGCATGGTCGGCAAGGACACCTTCATCCCCAGCCATGACGTGGTCGCTGCGCTCAACGCGCAGAAGATCGTCGACCGCGTGCCCAGCAGCCAGCGTGATCAGGCGGCGGTGCAAGCGGCGTTCAATCAGTGGCATGCCGAGAGTGGACGGCCGATGTGTCAGCTGTCGATGATGCTGTCTTACACCGCCAACCATTGATCGTTTCTCCGGCGGAGTGAAAAGACACAGCGCGTAACAAATCGGACGTCGTATACAATATTCGCCGTCCCCTACTGCTGAGTCATTCGCGTGCCTTTTCTTCTTCCAGACGCTCCCAACCTCGGTGTCGCGCCCTCCGCGTCCGAGGTGATTGCCAAGTACCTGCGCGAGTCGATCATCTCCGGCCAGTTCGCCGAGGACGAGCCGATTCGTCAGGACGACATCGCCCGCGTGTTCAACGTCAGCAAGATCCCCGTGCGCGAAGCGCTCAAGCGTCTGGAGGCCGAAGGGCTGGTGCAGTTTCAGCGCAACAAGGGTGCTGTCGTCACGCGGATTTCCGAGCCGGAGCTGGCGCAGATTTTTGAAGTACGGGTGCTGCTGGAAGTGCAAGCCATCCGCCTCGCCGTGCCACGAATGACCGCTGCACAGCTGGATCGGGCCCGGGCCATCTGTGACGAATTCATGCGCGACGACGACATCGGGCGCTGGGCCGAGCTGAACTGGGCGTTCCACACCTGCCTGTATGAGGCGGCGCAACGGCCGTTTTTGCTGAACATGATTCGCTCGATCCACGACAAGGTTGAACGCTACCTGCGGGTGCAGATGAGCTTTGAAGAAGGCAAAGAGCGCGCCGACCTGGAGCACCGCGAGATCCTCAAGGCCTGTGCCGATCGTGACGTGGACAAGGCGGCCGAACTGATCGAGCACCACATCATCGGCGTCTGCCGAACCCTCTACGCCCACCTCCCCCACGCGGTGCTTAGCGAGATCTGATCGACTGGCGGCTGTGCCGATTTCGTCATTGCGGCGGTTGAAATCGGTCAAGACCCTGGGCGACGTACGCGCCACTCTATTGGCAATAGTGATGACGCCTTCCCGGCTGAAGCCGGTCCCACTAGGGACCGTCGTAGCCAGTTCCATCGGGTGCACGCGTTGCTTTTAGTGGGACCGGCTTTAGCCGGGAAGAGGCCAGCGTAAGCACCACAAAATTTGCAGTGTGACGACTGACGCCTTCCCGGCTGAAGCCGGTCCCACAAGGGATCGTCGTAGCCAGTGCCATCGGGTGTACGCAGTCCTATAGTGGGACCGGCTTTAGCCGGGAACAGGCCAGCGTTAACGCCTCAAAACTTGCAGTGTGACGACTCACGCTTTCCCGGCTGAAGCCGGTCCCACTAGAGATCGTTGTAGCCAGTTACATCGGATGTACGCAGCGCTTTTAGTGGGACCGGCTTTAGCCGGCAAGAGGCCAGCGTAAGCACCACAAAACTTGCAGCGTGGCGACCGACGTCTTCCCGGCTGAAGCCGGTCCTACAAGGGATCGTCGAAGCCAGTTACATCGGGTGCACGCAGCGCGTTTAGTGGGACCGGCTTTAGCCGGGAAGAGGCCAGCGTTGACATCATAAAACTTGCAGTGTGACGACTGACGCTTTCCCGGCTGAAGCCGGTCCTACAAGGGATCGTCGAAGCCAGTTCCATTGGGTGTACGCAGTCCCATCAGGGATCGTCGTAGCCAGTTCCAGACTCAGTCCGACAGGGGAATACATGAAACGCATCCAGATCCTCGATTCTCATACCGGCGGCGAGCCGACGCGGCTGGTGCTCGACGGGTTCCCCGATCTTGGGCGGGGCAGCATGGCCGAGCGGCGTCAGTTGCTGGCTGAGCAGTTCGATGACTGGCGGGCGGCGACGGTGCTTGAACCCCGCGGCAGCGATGTGCTGGTCGGCGCGCTGTTGTGCGAGCCGGTCGATCCCGAATCCTGCGCCGGGGTGATCTTTTTCAACAACAGCTGCTATCTGGGCATGTGCGGCCACGGCACCATCGGGCTGGTGGTGTCGCTGGCGCATCTGGGCAAGATCGGCCCCGGCGTGCACCGCATCGAAACCCCGGTAGGCACGGTTCAGGCCACGCTGCACGACGACCGCTCGGTCAGCGTCGACAACGTGCCCTCGTACCGCTACCGCAAAGATTTCGTCATCGAGGTGCCCGAACTGGGCAGCGTGACCGGCGACATCGCCTGGGGCGGCAACTGGTTTTTCCTGATCGCCGACCACGGCCTGAGCGTCGCCGCCGACAACCTCGACGCCCTCACCGATTACACCTGGAAGGTCCGGCAGGCGCTGGAAAGCCAGGGTATTCGCGGCGAAGACGGAGGCGTCATCGACCACATCGAGCTGTTCGCCGATGACTATCACGCCGACAGCCGCAACTTTGTGCTCTGTCCCGGCAAAGCCTACGACCGCTCGCCCTGCGGCACCGGCACCAGCGCCAAACTGGCGTGCCTGGCGGCAGACGGCACACTTCAACCCGGCACCCTTTGGCAGCAGGCCAGCGTGATCGGCAGTCAGTTCGAAGGCCATTTCGTCTGGGAGCACGGCGAGCGGCAGGCGGGCGACCGCATCGTGCCGACCATTCGTGGCCGCGCTTACATCAGCGCCGAAGCCACTTTGTTGCTGGACGACGAAGACCCTTTCGCCTGGGGCATTCGCTCATGACCGAGGCGCCCACGCTGCGAGGCCATGCCGCTGATGTGATCGTCATCGGCGGCGGCATCGTCGGCGCGGCATGCGCGGATGAGCTGGCGTCTCAGGGTTTGCACGTGCTGGTGCTGGATTGTCATCGCCCAGCCGCGACCGCTGCGGGGATGGGTCACTTGGTTGTTCTCGATCACAGTGCTGCCGAGCTGGCGCTGGGGGAATATTCCGTCAGGGCCTGGCGCGAACTGGCGCCGCAGATGCCGGACGACTGCGCGATGCGCACCAACGGCACCCTGTGGCTGGCCTGCAACGAAGAAGAAATGGAAGAAGCCGAGCGCAAACAGGCCGCGCTGAGCGAATACGGTCTGGCCTGCGAGTTGCTGTCCGGCGCCGAACTGGCAAAGGCTGAGCCGTCGTTGCGATCCGGCCTGCTCGGCGCCTTGAAGGTCAGCGGCGACGGCATTCTTTACGCGCCCAACGCCGCGCGCTGGCTGTTGCAGCGCCAGTCTTCCCGAGTGGTTCAGCGTCAGGCCGAAGTCGTGGAGGTCCAGGGCAACCGTGTCCGGCTGGCGAATGGTGAGTGGCTGCAAGCCCCCGCCGTCGTGCTGGCCAGCGGCATCTACGCCCGCGAGCTGTGCCCTGACCTGCCGCTGCAGGCGAAGAAAGGCCACCTGTTGATCACCGACCGTTACCCCGCGCAGATCACCCATACGCTGGTCGAATTGGGTTACGTCACCAGCGCCCACAAGGGCAACGGCCCGTCGGTGGCGTTCAATGCGCAGCAGCGCCCGACCGGCCAATTGTTCATCGGCTCATCGCGGCAGTTCGACAACCATAATCCAGAGGTCGACGCGGCCATGCTCGGGCGAATGCTGCGCCGGGCGATGGATTTCCTCCCAGGCCTCGGCGACATGAACGGCCTTCGCAGTTGGACCGGCTTTCGTTCCGCCAGCCCCGACGGTCAGCCGCTGATCGGCCAGCACCCGCATCAGCCCGGCCTGTGGCTGGCGGTCGGGCACGAAGGCCTCGGCGTCACCACGGCAACCGGCACCGCCCGCCTGCTCGCCGCGCAAATGCTGCGCACACCGCCGCCCCTCGCCGTTGAACCGTATTTGCCCCATCGTTTTATCGGAGCCCGCGCCCATGCCTGAGTTGAGCATCGACGGTCAGCCTTTTTGCTTCGCCCAAGGCACCACGGTGGCCGCCGCGCTGATGTCCAGCGGTGATCGTTGCAGCCGCACGTCGGTCAGCGGCCAGCGTCGCGCGCCCTTGTGCGGCATGGGGATTTGCCAGGAGTGCCGGGTGAGCATCGACGGCCTGCGCCGATTGGCCTGCCAGACGATCTGCCGCGACGGCATGCGCGTCGAGACTCAGCCATGACTGAGCATGTCGATCTGCTGATCACCGGCGCAGGTCCGGCCGGCATGGCGGCGGCCCTGGCTGCGGTGCCTTACGGGCTGAGCATCGCCCTGCTCGACGACAACCCGCTGCCGGGCGGGCAGATCTGGCGCGACGGCCCGAACGCTGAGGTGCCGAAACAGGCTCACGATATGCGCGGGCAGTTGCAGGGTTTCAGCAACGTTCGCCTGCACAGCGGCTGCAAGGTGGTCGCGCTGGCGGGGCCGAAGCGCTTGCTGCTGGAAGACGCCGAGCGCGGCTGGGTGTTGAGTTACGACAAACTGATTCTGTGCACTGGCGCACGGGAGCTGCTGCTGCCCTTCCCCGGCTGGACCCTGCCGGGCGTCACCGGCGCAGGCGGCTTGCAGGCGCTGATCAAATGCGGCCTGCAGGTGACAGACGAACGCGTTGTGATTGCCGGGACTGGCCCGCTGTTGCTGGCATCGTCGGCGACCGCGCAAAAACACGGCGCCGAGGTTGTGCGCGTTGCCGAGCAGGCGCCTTTGAGCGCCGTCGCCGGTTTCGGCGCCGGGCTGTGGCGCTGGCCGAACAAGGCGATCCAGGCGATTACGCTGGCCAGTGCCGCCTATCGAACGTCGGCCCATGTGCTGGCGGCGCTGGGCACGGATCGGCTGGAGGGCGTGCGCATTCAGGTGGGTGCCAAAGTCGAAGAGTTGGCCTGTGAGCGTCTGGCCTGTGGCTTCGGTCTGGTGCCCAACGTCGAGATCGGCCGGGCGCTCGGCTGTACTGTTCAGAATCAGGCCATCGTGGTGGATGAGTGGCAGGCGACGCGTCTGCCCGATCACTTCGCAGCGGGTGAATGTACCGGTTTCGGCGGCAGCGAATTGGCACTGGTCGAAGGCCGTATTGCCGGGCTGGTGGCGGTCGGTGAACGGGATAAGGCGCGAGGCTTGTGGGCTGAGCGGCAGCGCTGGCAGGGTTTTGCGGATCGGTTGAACACGGCGTTCCGCCTCAATCCTGCGCTGAAACACCTGGCGATGCCGGAAACACTGGTCTGCCGTTGCGAGGACGTGGGTTACGCGGACCTGGCGGAACATGGCAGCTGGACCGGGGCCAAACTCGCCACCCGCTGCGGGATGGGCGCGTGTCAGGGGCGGATCTGTGGGACGGCGGCGCAGACGTTGTTCGGCTGGGACCCTCCGTTGTTGCGTCCGCCGTTCAGCCCGGCGCGGATCTCGACGCTGGCGTGTCTGGACGAGGGGGCCCCTGTTTAAAGCGCCTGATTTATTAAATTGCGTGAGTGAACGGGGTGGCGCTCCACATTGCTCACAAAGACGGTGTTTAGAACGCGGAATATCCAGCGGATGTCTCGGCCCCTTCGCGAGCAAGCTCGCTCCCACAGTTTCTTCGTCTGCAGGGATCTCGGCACTCAGAGCGCTGTTCCAAGAGGACTGATTTATTGATACGGCGGCTCCAGTCGCCCCCCGACTAGCCGCCGCACCCAACATCCCGCATCATCGACCCATCTCCCGCCCGGCCGTCCTGCCCGTGAACACGATTGACCTCATCCCCGCAGCGCCCTTGCACGATCTCGAACAACTGCTCGCCAGCCTGGCGTTGGTCGCGCCGCTGTTCGATGCGATTCCGGGTGTCGTGTTCTTCGTCAAGGACGCCCAGGCGCGCTATGCGCTGGTCAACCAGACGCTGGTGCAGCGTTGTGGTTTCAAGGAGAAAAGCCAGATCGTCGGGCTGACCGCCGAGGAAGTGTTCCCCGCGCGCTTCGGGCCGTTGTACACCGCCCAGGACCGCCGCGTTCTGGCCGATGGCAGGCAACTGAGCGATCAACTGGAGTTGCACTTGTATTACGGCAATCAGCCGATCTGGTGCCTGACCCACAAGATCGCTCTGCGGGACCGTCAGGGCGCGATCATCGGCCTGGCCGGTATTTCACGGGATCTGCAAATCCTGCAGACGACCCACCCGGCGTATCAGAAGCTGGTCGAGGTCGACGCGTACATTCGCGAGCACTTCGCGCGGCCCATCACCCTTGAGCAACTGACGGCCATTGCCGGGCTGTCCATCGCCCAGCTGGAGCGGCACTGCAAACGCATCTTCCAGCTGACACCCCGGCAGATGATCCACAAGGCGCGGCTGGGTGAAGCGTCGCGATTGTTGCAGGAAGACCTGTCGATCACCGAGATCGCCCTGCGCTGCGGGTACACCGATCACAGCGCGTTCAGCCGCCAGTTCAAGGCGCTGACCGGGGCGTCGCCGAGTGAGTATCGGGATTCGCAACGGCGCATATGAATCCACCGCCATCCTCCCTGGATGATCGCGGTGCTTCTGTAGGACTGGCTTTAGCCGGGAAGAGGCCGGGGTGTGCACCGTTGATTTTGCAGTGTTCCGAATAACGCGTTCCCGGCTAAAGCCGGTCCTACGGTGATTGCAGTGCGGCGCAATCTGCATCTTTGCCGCACGGCAACGTGCATCAATGAAGCACGCCGCGCATTCCTGCTCCTTTATGTAACACCGCCCCACGCGTTTAAAACACTCATCTAAACCCCGGCCCGCTGATCCAGAGCCCTGCACGCCGTACTGGCAAAACAGGCACGCTGCGTGCATATCAAATATCGTATACGAAATTACTTATCCGGCCGTTTCCCCCTTTGCACGCACCGAGGCTTCTATGAAAAACCAAGCTGTCGCCGTCGCCCTCCTCGCCGTCATGAGCTCTTCATTTATCAACACCGCGCTGGCCGATAAGCTCGATGACATCATCGACTCCGGCAAACTGCGCTGCGCCGTGACTCTGGACTTCCCGCCGATGGGGTCCCGTGATGACAAGAACAACCCGGTCGGGTTTGACGTCGATTACTGCAACGACCTGGCGAAGGTGCTGGGCGTGACTGCCGAGGTGGTGGAAACGCCGTTTCCGGACCGCATTCCTGCGCTGGTTTCAGGGCGCGCTGACGTGATCGTGGCGTCGACCTCGGACACCCTGGAACGGGCGAAAACGGTGGCGATGACCATCCCGTATTTCGCCTTCCAGATGGTGGTGCTGACCCGCGACGACGCCGGCATCAACAGCTACGACGACCTCAAGGGCAAGGATGTCGGCAACACCAGCGGCACGTTCGAAGCGATCGCGCTGGAGAAGGATCAGAAGAAATGGGGCAGCGGCAGTTTCCGCGCGTACCAGACCCAGAACGACACCATCCTCGCCGTCGCCCAGGGCCACATCAAAGCGTCCGTGGTCACCAACACCGTCGCCGCCGCCTCGATCAAATCCGGCAAATACAAAGGCCTGAAGATTGCCGGTAACGCGCCCTACACCATCGACTACGTTTCTCTTGCGGCCAAGCGTAACGAGTACGGGCTGATCCATTACCTGAACCTGTTTGTGAACCAGCAAGTGCGCTCGGGACGCTATGCCGAGCTGTATGAAAAGTGGGTGGGCGGCAAGCCGGTCGACCTGACCGTGCCGGGCGTCTATTACTGAGATTGCTTGATCGTTAATACGCCTCACGATGATCGTTCCCTCGCTCCGTGTGGGAATGCAGCCCCAGACGCTCTGTGTCAAAAAGTTCAACCCGGAGCGTCGCAAGCGGCGTTACCACGCGGAGCATGGGAACGATCACCGTCGGACGATCACCGCACGGAGCGTGGGAACGATCATCGGCGTCATCCCCAGAACCGGGTCATTCATTCAGGAGCCCACGATGTCTGAAGTCTCGTTGAACGGGCGCTGTCTCGTCTCCGGCAGCGCGCAGGGTGAATTGCTGTACGCCGACGTGGGCCTGAGTTTCTGGGGCGGGGTCGAGCCGTTTACCGGTGAAGTGATCGACCGCCATCACCCCCTCAGCGGCCGGTTCATCAACGGTCGCGTGCTGGCCATTCCCAGCGGGCGCGGCTCGTGCACCGGCAGCAGCGTGTTGCTGGAACTGATCCTCAACGGCCACGCCCCCGCCGCGCTGGTCTTTGAGCGCGTCGAAGACATCCTTACCCTCGGCGTGTTGATCGCCGAGCAGATGTTCGGCCATTCGATTCCGGTGATCAGCCTCGGCGAAGCGGGTTTTGCGGCGCTGCGGGACGTCGCTTTCGTGCGGGTCGAAGATGACCGCGTGAGCGGCTTTTCCAGCCCTCCGCCTCCACTTTTACGCGATCACCCACTTCAGGCGGACCGCCGCGCCATCAGCACCATCGCCCTGACCGAAACCGACCAGGGCTTTCTCGACGGCGCTTACGGCAAAGCCGCGCAGGTAGCGATGGGCATCATCCTGCGCATGGCCGAGCTGCAAGGCGCGACCGAACTGCTGGACATCACCCAGGCGCACATCGACGGCTGTATCTACACCGGCCCGGCCAGCCTGCGTTTCGCCCGGCAACTGGTGGCCTGGGGCGGCAAAGTCCGCGTGCCCACCACCCTCAATTCCATCTCCGTGGACAAGCGCCGCTGGCGCGAATTGGGCGTTGATCCGGCCCTCGGCGAGCCGGCCAGTCAGCTGGGCGATGCCTATCTGGAGATGGGCGCGCGGGTGAGTTTTACCTGCGCGCCGTACCTGCTGGACAGCGCCCCGGAGCTCGGCGAGCAAATCGTCTGGGCCGAATCCAACGCCGTGGTGTACGCCAACAGCGTGATCGGCGCGCGCACCCTGAAATACCCGGATTACCTCGACATCTGTATCGCCCTCACCGGCCGCGCGCCGAAGATCGGCTGCCACCTGACCCAACAACGGTTGGCGACCCTGCGCATCGACGTCCCTGCACTGGACGGCCTCGACGACAGTTTCTACCCGCTGCTCGGCTATCACGTCGGGCTGCTGTGCGGCGCCACGATCCCGGTAGTCTGCGGCCTCGAACACAAGGCGCCCACGCTGGATGACCTCAAGGCCTTCGGCGCGGCGTTCGCCACCACGTCCGCTGCGCCGATGTTTCATATCGCCGGCGTGACGCCCGAAGCCACCACCGCCGAACTGGCGCTGGACGGGCATGCGCCGGAGAAAACCCTGAGCGTCAGCCCGGCGGACCTGCTGCACAGCTGGCGCGAGCTAAACAGCGCGCAAACGCCGGAAGTGGACGCCGTGACGCTGGGCAATCCGCATTTTTCCCTGAGCGAATGCGCGACGCTGGCGCACCTGTGTGGCAGCCGGCGCAAGCATGACAACGTGGCGATCGTGATCACCTGCGGCCGCGCCACCCTGGAACGCGCGCAACAGGCCGGCTATGTCGAGACGCTCGAAAACTTCGGCGTGCAGTTCGTCACCGACACCTGCTGGTGCATGCTCGGCGAGCCGGTGATTCCGCCGACCGCGCGCAACCTGATGACCAACTCCGGCAAATACGCGCACTACGCTCCGGGGCTGGTGGGGCGTCGCGTGCATTTCGCCAGCCTGGGCGAGTGCGTCGACAGCGCGATCACCGGTGTCGCCAGCGGGCGCCTGCCAGCCTGGTTGATGGCGGCGCACCAGGCGGAGGTCAGCGCAGATGTTTGATTACAGCTTCCACTGGCGCGCGGCGTTCAAGGCCCTGCCCGACATGCTCAACGGCGCGTGGGTCACCTTCGAAACCGCCGCGCTGTCGATGATCCTCGGCGTCACCATCGCGCTGTTTCTGGTGTTCATGCGCCAGGGCAAAAACCGCCTGTTCCGGGGCTTCGCCGCCACCTGGATTTCCATCGCGCGCAACACGCCGTCGCTGTTTCAGGTGTACATCCTGTATTTCGGCCTGGGCTCGTTCGGCCTGCACATCAGTTCGTGGGCCGCGTTGCTCGCCGGCATCACGATCAACAACGCGGGCTATCTGGCGGAGAATTTCCGTGGCGGTCTGAAGGCTGTGCCCGACACCCAGTTGCGCGCCGCCCGTTCGCTGGGCATGAGCGCGCCCCAGGCGTACCGGCTGATCGTCATTCCGCAGTTGCTGCGCATTGTTTTCTATCCGCTGACCAACCAGATGGTGTGGGCCGTGCTGATGACCTCGATGGGGGTGATCGTCGGCCTCAACAACGACCTCACCGGCGTGACCCAGGACTACAACGTCAAGACCTTCCGCACCTTCGAATTCTTCGCCATTGCGGCGGTGCTCTATTACCTGATCGCCAAGCTGATCGTGGCCGTTGCCCGGCTGCTGTCCTGGCGGCTGTTCCGGTACTGAGGAGATGGGCATGTTCGAGAGCACGTTCACCTGGAACGACCTGCAATTCATGCTTCAGGGCGCCTGGGTCACGATTTTGCTGACCGTGGTGTCGATGATCATCGGCACGCTGGCCGGGGTGGTCTGCGGCATGGCCCGCGCCCTCCTGCCGCGCAGCACGATTCCGCTGGCATGGGTGCTGGACGTGTTCCGCAGCGTGCCGTTGCTGATTCAGTTCGTGCTGTTCAACGCGCTGAAAAGCATCGTCGGCCTGAACTGGAGCGCCTTCGCCGTGGCCTGCGTGGTGCTGGGGCTGTATGTCACCGCTTATTGCACAGAGATCGTGCGCAGCGGCGTGCTGTCGGTGCCGCTTACGTTGCGCCGCGCCAGCCGCTCCCTGGGCCTGACGTACTGGCAGGACTTGCGCCAGATCGTCATGCCGATGGCCACCCGCGTGGCGTTTCCCGGCTGGATCAACCTGCTGCTCGGGGTGATGAAAGACACCGCGCTGGTGATGTGGATCGGCATCGTCGAACTGCTGCGCGCCTCGCAAACCATCGTCACGCGCATTCAGGAGCCGCTGCTGGTGCTGTGCATCGCCGGCCTGATTTATTACGTCATGAGTCTGGTGGTCGCCCGGTTGGGCGCCCGGCTGGAAACGAGGTGGCAGGAAAATGATTGAGATTGACAACGTGCACAAGTCATTCGGCGAGCTTGAGGTCATCAAGGGCGTGAGCCTGAAGGTGAACAAGGGCGAAGTGGTGTCGATCATCGGCGGTTCGGGCTCGGGCAAGTCGACGCTGCTGATGTGCATCAACGGCCTGGAATCGATCAAGAGCGGCAGCATTCGCGTCGATGGCACCGAGGTTCACGCCAGGGGCACGGACATCAACAAGCTACGGCAGAAGATCGGCATCGTCTTTCAACAGTGGAACGCCTTTCCCCATCTGACAGTGCTGGAAAACGTCATGCTCGCCCCGCGCACCGTGCTGGGCAAAAGCAAGGCCGAAGCCGAAGCGCTGGCGGTCAAGCAACTGACCCATGTGGGCCTGGGCGACAAGCTCAAGGTGTTTCCCGGCAAGTTGTCGGGTGGGCAGCAACAGCGCATGGCGATAGCCCGGGCGCTGGCGATGTCGCCGGATTACATGCTGTTCGACGAAGCGACGTCGGCACTCGATCCGCAACTGGTCGGCGAGGTGCTGGACACCATGCGCATGCTGGCCGAGGACGGCATGACGATGATTCTGGTGACCCACGAAATCCGCTTCGCCCGGGACGTGTCCGACCGCGTGGCGTTTTTCCGCAACGGGCTGGTGCATGAGATCGGCACGCCGGATCAGGTGATCGGCAACCCGCAACGGCCGGAGACGGCGGATTTTTTGCGATCAATCAATTAGGGGGTTGGCTTGAAGAGGGCGTCCATGGAAGCCACCACCTGTAGGAGTGAGCTTGCTCGCGATGACTGCATTGCAGTCGCCAGAGAGGTTGCGACTGTACCGGCCCCTTCGTGAGCAAGCTCACTCCCACACGTCATCCAGCGTGAGTGAGATCGAAGGCTCGCCTCATTTTCTGATGAGCCCAAGCAAATCGATGAGTATTTTTTACAGGAGGGCCTTAGGTCATGCGCTCAACGAAAGTGATTCATGTGGTCAGTTGTCACGCCGAAGGTGAGGTGGGCGATGTGATTGTCGGCGGGGTTGCGCCGCCACCGGGAGACACGATCTGGGAGCAGTCGCGCTGGATCGAGAAGGACAACGTGCTGCGCAATTTCATGCTCAACGAGCCGCGCGGCGGGGTGTTCCGCCATGTCAATCTGCTGGTGCCGCCCAAGCACCCGAGAGCGCAGATGGGCTGGATCATCATGGAACCGGCCGACGTGCCGCCGATGTCTGGCTCCAATTCCCTGTGCGTGGCGACGGTACTGCTGGACAGCGGGATTCTGCCGATGACCGAGCCGGAAACCCGCCTGGTCCTGGAGGCGCCCGGCGGCCTGATTGAAGCGATTGCCCAGTGCCGCGACGGCAAGGTGACGAGCGTCGAGGTGCACAACCACCCGTCGTTCGCCGATCAGCTGGACGTGTGGATCGAGGTGCCGGGGCTGGGGTCGATTCAGGTGGATACCGCCTATGGCGGCGACAGTTTTGCCATCGTCGATTCGGTGAAGCTGGGCTTTGCGTTGACCGCTGATGAGGCGAAGGATCTGGTGGACACCGGCCTGAAAATCACCAAGGCCGCCAACGAGCAGCTGGGTTTCAGCCATCCGTTGAACAAGGACTGGAATCACATTTCGTTTTGCCAGATCGCAGCGCCGGTGAGTTTTGAAGGCGGCGTGGCCCATGCGGCCAACGCGGTGGTGATTCGTCCCGGCAAAATCGACCGCTCGCCGTGCGGCACCGGCTGTTCGGCACGGCTGGCGGTGTTGCATGCGAAGGGCCAGCTGAAGGTGGGCGACCGGTTTATCGGGCGTTCGATCATTGGCTCGGAGTTTCACTGCAGGATTCAGAGCGAGACCGAGGTGGCCGGGCGCAAGGCGATCATCCCGAGCCTGTCCGGGCGGGCGTGGATCACCGGCACGCACCAGCACATGCTTGATCCGAGCGATCCATGGCCGGAGGGGTACAAGTTGAGTGATACCTGGCCGGTGGGGTTGAAGTTGTAAATGCTGCGTCGGTTTGCGAATGATTGCACAGCCGATTTGGCTGGACGCATGCAAATCCTGTGGGAGCGAGCTTGCTCGCGAATGCGGTACGTCTGCGATGGATGTGGTGACAAATACACCGCATTCGCGAGCAAGCTCACTCCTACAG
>NZ_JASCOY010000036.1:0-49051 GCF_029960075.1 Pseudomonas sp. PS02290 | reverse complement strand
GGCTTTAGCCGGGAAGGGGGCCGGTGTGTGCGCATCAAATTTGCGGTGTGGCGGGTGACGCCTTCCCGGCTAAAGCCGGTCCCACTATGGGGGCACGATGGCCCACTGGAGGCGTGTGATTCCTGTAACGCTTTCAGGCATGCAGGACCTGAAAGAACCTTTCGCCAGGCTGCAGTTCTTAGGCTGTAGAGGGGCATCGTTCTAATGAAGCTCAAATTCTAAAAAAGGATGTGGTTATGACCGTTGCTTTTTGGTGCGTGTTGATCGTGATTCTCTTGCCGATAGGGTGCGCTGGCATTGCCAAGTTCAGCAGCGGCAAATTCGGTGCACGGCACAATCATGATCCCCGGGACTTTCTCGACCGCCTCGAAGGTCTCCCGCGGCGCGCCCACAACGCGCAGCTCAATAGTTTTGAAGCGATTCCAGGGTTTGCCGCTGGCGTGATCATTGCCCACGTTGCCGGCGTGGCGCAGTTGGTGACGATCGACGTGCTCGCCGTGCTGTTCGTGACAAGTCGCCTGCTCTACATCATTTTCTATCTGGCGGATCTCGCGACGTTGCGCTCGCTGGCCTGGATCGTCGGGTTGGGGTTGGTGATCGCGCTGTTTGGCGTTTCAGTTTGATGGCTCAACCGTAGCTCTGACACCCTGAGATCTTGCCGCGAAAGAGACCGTGTGGGAGTGAGCTTGCTCACGAAGAGGCCAGTACATCCGCCAAATCTTCATCGGCGGAAATGCCGTCTTCGCGAGCAAGGTGGAGCGCCACCCCGGTCACTCCTACACATTAAGGACTGATGCCCGCAGACGACCTTACTCGTCATCCTCGTCGGGCTGCACCTTCTCCAGCTTTTCCTGCTCGTCCTGCAGTTCTTTGCGCGATTCGGCCAGCTTGTCTTTACGCTTGTCGATTTTCTCCGGATCGCCCTTGCTCATGGCTTTGTTCAGGTCCGCCTGGCGACGACTGACTTCGCGTTTGGCATCCAGCACCTTTTGCTCCTGCTGCTTGACCAGGTCGACGTCATTGCAGTTGACGTTCAGCTCGCTCAGGGCTTTTTGCAACCCGGCCTGTTGATTGGTATTGCCTGCGGCCTTGGCGTTTTCTATCTGAGTGCTGATGTCCTGACGCTTCGCGGCGCATCCGGATGGCTCCGGCGCTTGTTCGGCCGCAAACACGGGCGCGGCCAGAAACCCGCACGCGGTGAATGCAAAAAGGGATGACAGGAATTTCATGAATACTCCTTGAACACAAATAGCCGCACGCTCGACGCAATCATGCGGCCCTAAAAATACTAAAAACCATCGATGCCTTCGTCCCGCAGTTGGCGACTTAACGCCTGCACCTGCGGGTCCTGAAAAAATGCATGTAGCTGCTTCGCACGGCCCGAGCCAATGCCGGGCTCGGCCTGCCAGTCCTTAACGTTGCGCGAGGCCAGCGCCGCCCAGGAATCACCCAGATCAACGCCCGTGGCCGGAGGCAAACCGATGGCTTTAAGCCAGACAACAAACGGCTTCTCACGCGCGGCCTGGAAACTTGCCAGCAGTTTAGCGCTGCTGCGCTCGCCCAGGCCGGGAATGTTAGCAAGCTGTGCACCGTCGAGGGTCATCCAGTCCAGCAAACCGTTCAATTGCCCGGCCTGAATCAACTTGTCCCACGTGCCCGGTCCTACGCCGCTGAGCGCCACGCCCTTCTTCCCGCTCAGCCATTTAAGTCGTTCACGGAACTGGCTTTCGCAGCCCTCGATGGGCTGCCAGCAACTCAGTGGATGGAAATCCTCCGCTCTCGGAATATTCAGCGGAGCGCGCTCAACGCTGCGCGACACCACCTCATCCAGACGCGGGATCGTCAGCCCGGCGAGGCTGATCCCGACCTGATCGCCGGGCCGAATGTCCATTTCCTGCCAGCGCTTCAGCGAACCGACGCTGATGCGGGCGATCATTCGGTCATCCAGGCGCACTGGTTCTATGTCCAGCACGGGCGTGATCTTGCCGCTGCGCCCGATATTGAAATGAACCTTGCGCACCTCGGCCAGCGCCTGTGCGAACGGGTACTTCCATGCCGCGATCCAGTAAGGCGCTTTCGCTTGCCAGCGCTCGGCCGATGGGCGCTCGCCCTGCCGGATGACCACGCCATCGGTGGCAAACGGCAGCGGCGAGCGGTACCAGTGCTCTCGCCAGT
This sequence comes from Pseudomonas sp. PS02290, assembly GCF_029960075.1. Taxonomy (NCBI): domain Bacteria; kingdom Pseudomonadati; phylum Pseudomonadota; class Gammaproteobacteria; order Pseudomonadales; family Pseudomonadaceae; genus Pseudomonas; species Pseudomonas sp. PS02290. The sequence continues at coordinate 46,876 of NZ_JASCOY010000036.1, read as the reverse complement.
TCTTTGCCTGAGTGAAACCCTTCAGCGGCTCACTGAAGCGTGCGCTGTCCTCGAAACCCATGGCTCTCAAGCCGGCCAGTCGCTCGTTCATCCCCGTCGGACCTTCCGGCCAGTCCCAGACGAACAAGCCGATCTGCGCGCCTTCCTCCTCGCTGATCGCGTGACGCGCCAACAAACCGGCCACTTTGCTGCGAGCGTTCAGACTGCCGGCGTCCGCCTGAACGTGATCTGTCAGCTTCCAATACAGCTCGCCCTGAAGGATCACGGTCTTTTCCCACGCGAGATGGCGAGGAATCGCCTCGATCTGGTGGGCATGCCCCGTCCAGTCCTGGCCGAAAACGCCGTCGCCCCGGCTGATGGCACTCACCAGTTTGCCGTCGACGTAAACCAGCGTGACGGCCACGCCATCCACTTTTGGCTGAATCCACAGATCTCTTCGGTCTTCAAGCCACGCTTGAACGGCGGCCTCGCCCTGCAATTTTGTCAGGCCGGTGTGCGGGATGGGATGTGCGACAGGACCGCGAGAGGTTTTCAGCGGATTGGAGGGCGCCGCCGAAGTAGCGGCGAAACAACCGCGCAGATCGGCGAGGCGCTGAACGGATTGGTCATACAGCTCGTCGGCCACCAGAGAAACGCCTTGGCGGTGATAACTGTCGTCCCACTGGGTGATCTGGCTTTGCAGCGCCAGGATCTCGCTTCGGGCTTTGGCCGGTGGCCAGTCGGGGCAGGAGGCGGCATTGGCAGCGATGGAAACGAGGGCGATTAAAGCGCAGGTTATAGCGCGGAGGAGGGGGAGCATCGGAGCGTCCTTGCCGGGGGAGGGACTGCAAGGCTAGGTTTTCCCGATGGGCGTTTCATCGCGCCGTGGTTACCGCGTTTGTCTCGCACCGATACAGCCAGCCCCTGATTCCCGGCCCAGCTGTGCCTTGAGCTGCGCGTCCACGAGTGCAAAATGATGTTTCACCCGGCTACTGGAAGAGACACTGCCATGGACCTGTCGACCCTCGCTGTATTCATCCCCGCGTGTTTCGCCCTGAACATGGCGCCGGGGCCGAACAACCTGCTCTCCATCAGCAACGCCTCACGTTATGGATTTGGCCGCGCCTGCACTGGCGGGCTAGGTCGGTTGCTGGCATTCGCGATCATGATTGCACTCGCGGCGGCGAGCCTCACGGCCGTGCTGCACACGTCCGAGTGGTTGTTTCATGCGATCAAAATTGTGGGGGCGGCGTATCTGTTCTATCTGGCGTTACAACTGTGGCGAGCGCCGTCGGAGGCCCACGATATTGAAGCGGGCGCGCGCGTTGGAGTGACGAAGCTAGCGCGCCAAGAATTTCTGGTCGCCATCGGCAATCCCAAAGCCATTCTCTTGTTCACGGCGTTTCTGCCGCAATTCGTGGACCGTACCGGCGTTGTCACCACTCAATTCGCACAACTGGGCGCGATGTTTCTGGCGTTGGAATGTATCGCTATCGGGCTGTACTGCTGGATGGGCGTGCATGCGCGTCGGCTGTTTGCGAAGCCCAGTGGCAAGCGGGTGTTTAACCGGGTGTGTGCGGGGTTGTTGGCGGGGGCGGCTTCGTTTTTGCTGGTGGCGCGTAGGGTATGATTTTTTCCGCAGCCCGAATGCAAAAAGCCCCTGGCGACTCACATCGCCAGGGGCTTTTCTCTTACCAGGTGCCGCTAGGCGCAATGCACCCGGCGGGTATTACAAACCGGCAGCAGCGCGCAAGGCGTCGGCGCGGTCGGTTTTTTCCCAGGTGAACGTGGTGAAGGTATCGTCGCCCACGGTCTTGGTTTGCGGCGTGCGGCCGAAGTGGCCGTAGGCTGCGGTTTCCTGATACATCGGGTGCAGCAGGTCGAGCATGGTGGTGATCGCGTACGGACGCAGGTCGAAGTGCTCGCGGACCAGCTGGACGATCTTGTCGTCGCTGATCTTGCCGGTGCCGAAGGTGTTCAGCGAGATCGATGTAGGCTGTGCAACGCCAATCGCGTAGGAAACCTGAATCTCGCAGCGCTCGGCCAGGCCGGCGGCGACGATGTTCTTGGCAACGTAACGGCCCGCGTAGGCTGCCGAGCGATCGACCTTCGATGGATCTTTACCGGAGAACGCGCCGCCGCCGTGACGGGCCATGCCGCCGTAGCTGTCGACGATGATCTTGCGACCGGTCAGACCGCAGTCACCCACCGGGCCGCCGATGATGAACTGGCCAGTCGGATTGATGTGGAACTGAGTGTCCTTGTGCAGCAGTTCAGCCGGCAGCACGTGCTTGACGATCAGCTCCATCACGCCTTCGCGCAGATCTTTGTAGGACACTTCCGGGTTGTGCTGGGTCGACAGCACAACGGCGTCGATGCCCACCACGATGCCGTTTTCATAGCGGCACGTGACCTGGGATTTCGCGTCCGGGCGCAACCACGGCAGCAGGCCGGATTTACGGGCTTCGGCCTGGCGGTGTACCAGCTGGTGCGAGAACGCGATCGGCGCAGGCATCAGCTCGGCGGTTTCGTTGCTGGCGTAGCCGAACATCAGGCCCTGGTCGCCAGCGCCCTGATCTTCAGGTTTTGCGCGGTCGACACCCTGGTTGATGTCAGGGGACTGCTTGCCGATGATGTTCATCACGCTGCAGGTCGCACCATCGAAACCGACGTTGGAGCTGGTGTAGCCGATCTCGCAGATCACGTCACGAACGATCTGCTCCAGGTCGACCCACGCGGTGGTGGTGACTTCGCCGGCAACAATGGCCACACCGGTCTTGACCAGGGTTTCCACGGCGACGCGCGCCTGCTTGTCCTGGGCAATGATGGCGTCCAGCACCGCATCGGAGATCTGGTCGGCGATTTTGTCCGGATGTCCTTCAGACACGGACTCGGAGGTGAAAAGGGAGTATTCGCTCATCTCGACGGTTTTCCTGATTAGTACCGATGGTGAGTGTTGCCAGCCGGTCGCTGAAAATGGCGGACCTGGATCTGGAAACCATTACGTAAGCCTATGTACAGGCTTTCCCCGGGGACCAGCCCCGCAGCGATGGCCCAACGGGCCAGATCTTCCTGTTCGAAGCCTAACCAGAGATCGCCACAGGCCTCCTTGGCCCAGCTCTGGTCATGACTGCACAACTCTGTCACCAGCAGGCTACCGCCCGGTTGCAACAGGTTGGCCAAATGTTTGAGCGCTTCGGCGGGCGCGGCGAAATGGTGCAGCACCATATTCAAGACCACGCAGTTGCCGGAGATATTAGCGTTGGTCAGTGCATCGGCCAGTTTCAGCTCGACGTTAACCAGCGACTTCTGCGTGCAGATCTTGCGCGCCAGATCGAGCATTTCCGGGCTGTTGTCCAAGCCCGTCACCTGTCGGAAACGCCGCGCCAGATCCGGCAGAAAACCGCCATCGCCGGGCCCCACTTCTATCGCCGTGGCATCAGCGGGAAAGCTCAGCTTGTCCAGCAACGACAGCAGGCTGTCGCGGTACTGCGGCAGTCCTGCGATCAGGTCCTGCTGGGCCCGAAATTTCTCGGCAGTGCGTGCGAAGAAATCCTGACTGGCATTGGCCCGCTGGCGATGCACCAGCCCGATCCGGGTCTGTACGTCATCGGGCAGGCGCAGGTTATCGGCTTCTTCAAGCATCGCCGCGTGCAGCTTGCCGCCGGTGTGTTCGGTGTGGGGCAGGGCGCGTCGATAGAAGATCGCGTTGCCTTCACGCCGCGTCGCCACCAGGTCTGCCTGGGCCAGGACCTTGAGGTGGTGGCTCATGCCGGACTGACCGATCGCAAAAATCTGCGCCAGCTCCAGCACGCCGAAAGAATCGTTCGACAGCGCGCGCAAGACATTCAGTCGCAGCGGATCGCCGCCGGCCTTGCACAGGGCAGCCAGCTCGTCGCATTCATCATGGCTAATGGCAGGCACGCGAAGATTCATAAGGCAGGCAGTCTAGTTATCGACCGGGGCTGTCGCAAGGGCAATATCAAAAAGTTTTGATATTGGTCGATCAGTGGCGGCACCCCGGCGCCGTGATTCTGCCGTTTGCCGTTGGGGATTGGGTGTGGTGTACGAAAACACCTCAGCGTTAGAGGAAAACACCGATGGTGTGTGATCTGTCATTGCCCCCGGAGGGTGCCTGAGGGAAAATGGCCGCCTTTTTCCGGTCCCACTTTTATCTGCCCCAGGAGATCAGCGATGCCAAGCCGTCGTGAGCGAGCCAATGCCATTCGTGCCCTCAGCATGGATGCCGTGCAAAAGGCCAATAGCGGCCACCCGGGTGCCCCGATGGGCATGGCGGATATCGCTGAAGTGCTTTGGCGCGATTATCTGAAGCACAACCCAGCCAATCCCATGTTTGCTGACCGCGACCGGTTCATCCTGTCCAACGGTCACGGCTCGATGCTGATCTACTCGCTGCTGCACCTGACCGGCTACGACCTGTCCATCGAAGACCTGAAAAACTTCCGTCAGCTGCACAGCCGCACGCCGGGCCACCCGGAGTACGGCTACACCCCGGGCGTTGAAACCACCACCGGCCCACTGGGTCAGGGTTTCGCCAACGCCGTCGGTTTTGCGGTCGCCGAGAAAACGCTGGCTGCCCAGTTCAACCGTCCAGGCCACAACATCGTCAACCACCACACCTACGTGTTCATGGGTGATGGCTGCATGATGGAAGGCATCTCCCACGAAGTCGCTTCCCTGGCCGGTACGCTGCGCCTGAACAAGCTAGTCGCGTTCTACGACGACAACGGGATTTCCATCGACGGCGAAGTCGAAGGCTGGTTCACCGACGACACCCCGAAGCGCTTTGAGTCCTACGGCTGGCTGGTCATCCGTAACGTCGACGGCCATGACGCCGACGAAATCAAAACCGCCATCGACACCGCTCACAAGAGCGACAAGCCGACACTGATCTGCTGCAAGACCACCATCGGTTTCGGTTCGCCGAACAAGCAGGGCAAGGAAGACTGCCACGGCGCTCCGCTGGGCACCGAAGAAATCGCCCTGACCCGCGCTGCGCTGAAGTGGACCCATGGCCCGTTCGAAATTCCGGCCGACATCTACAGCGAGTGGAACGCCAAGGAAAAAGGCCTGGCCGCCGAGGCCGAATGGGATCAGCGTTTTGCTGCCTATTCCGCTGCCTTCCCGACCGAAGCCAACGAGCTGATCCGCCGCATGAGCGGTGAATTGCCTGCTGACTTCGCCGAGAAATCCGCCGCGTACATCGCTGAAGTTAACGCCAAGGGCGAAACCATCGCCAGCCGTAAGGCCAGCCAGAACGCGTTGAGCGCCTTCGGTCCGCTGCTGCCTGAGTTCCTCGGCGGCTCGGCTGACCTGGCAGGTTCCAACCTGACCATCTGGAAAGGTTGCCGCAGCATCACCGGCGAAGACGCCACCGGCAACTACCTGCACTATGGTGTTCGTGAGTTCGGCATGGGCGCCATCATGAACGGTATCGCCCTGCACGGCGGCTTCGTGCCGTACGGCGCGACCTTCCTGATCTTCATGGAATACGCCCGCAACGCCGTGCGCATGTCTTCGTTGATGAAGAAACGCATCATCTATGTGTTCACCCACGACTCCATCGGTCTGGGCGAAGACGGCCCGACTCACCAGCCGATCGAGCAGCTGACCAGCTTGCGCACCACGCCGAACCTGGACTGCTGGCGCCCGGCTGATGCCGTGGAATCCGCCATCGCCTGGAAACACGCCATCGAACGTGATGACGGCCCGTCTGCGCTGATCTTCTCCCGTCAGAACCTGCAACATCAGGCGCGTGATGCCGAGCAGCTGGAAAACATTAACCGCGGTGGCTACGTGCTGCGCGACTGCAGTGGCGAGCCTGAGCTGATCCTGATCGCCACCGGTTCCGAAGTCGGCCTGGCTGTTCAGGCATACGACAAGCTCACCGCAGACGGCAAGAACGTGCGTGTGGTTTCCATGCCATGCACCAGCGTTTTCGAAGCTCAGAGCGCCGAGTACAAGCAGTCGGTTCTGCCGCTGGAAGTCAGCGCGCGTATCGCCATCGAAGCTGCTCACGCCGACTACTGGTACAAATACGTGGGCCTGGAAGGTCGCGTCATCGGCATGACCACGTTCGGCGAATCGGCACCTGCCAACCTCCTGTTCGAAGAGTTCGGCTTCACGCTGGAGAACGTTCTGTCCACGGCTGAAGAGCTGCTGGAAGACTAAGCGCCATCGTGTTGCCCTTGTAGGCGCGTGACTTGTCCTGCGATCTGCTGCCTGTAACTGGCAGGTCGCGGGAAGAGCCGCGCGCTTGCAGGTTCTCTGTACCACTCAAGATGTTGAGAACCCCATGCCTCAGCCACGCCCTTATAAAGTCGCCCTCAATGGTTACGGTCGTATCGGCCGCTGCGTGCTGCGCGCGCTGTGCGAGCGAGGTGCGAAAGCGGGCTTTGAAGTGGTGGCAATCAATGACCTGGCCGACATGGCCAGTCTCGAATACCTCACGCGCTTTGACTCCACACACGGCCGGTTTCCCGGCGAAGTGCGGGTCGAAGGCGATTTTCTGCACATCAACGATCACGTCATCAAAGTGTTCCGCAGCGCGACGCCGGAAGGCATCGACTGGGGCTCCCTCGACGTGGATCTGGTGCTCGAATGCTCCGGCGTCTACAACACGCGGGCTGACGGCGAGCGCTTTCTTTCAGCGCGTGCGCCACGGGTGTTGTTCTCCCAGCCCATGGCCAGTGAAGCCGACGTTGACGCCACCATCGTCTACGGCATCAATCAGGAAGCCCTGACGGGGGATGAGCGGCTGGTGTCTGCCGCGTCGTGCACCACCAATTGCAGCGTGCCATTGCTCGACCTGCTGAACCGCGAGTTGGGTCTCGAATACGTAACCATCACCACGATTCACTCGGCGATGAACGATCAGCCGGTGATCGACGCCTATCATCATGAAGATCTGCGCCGCACCCGTTCGGCTTTTCAGTCGATCATCCCGGTGTCCACTGGTCTGGCGCGCGGCATCGAGCGGCTGCTTCCGGAACTTGCCGGCCGAATTCAGGCCAAAGCAGTTCGTGTGCCGACGGTGAACGTCTCGTGCCTGGACATCACGCTGCAGGTCGCCCGTGATACCGATGCCGTCGAGATCAACCGCATCCTGCGCGAGGCCGCCACCCGCGGCCCGCTGAAGGGACTGCTGGCGTATACCGAATTGCCGCATGCCAGTTGCGATTTCAACCACGACCCGCACTCGGCCATCATTGATGCCAGCCAGACGCGGGTCTCGGGCCCCAGGCTGGTGAACATCCTGGCCTGGTTCGACAACGAGTGGGGTTTTGCCAATCGCATGCTGGATGTCGCCGATCACTACCTGCACACCATTCATAAACAATAGTAAAAACAGGGAATGCCTTATGACCGTGTTGAAGATGACCGACCTCGATCTGCAAGGTAAGCGTGTACTGATCCGCGAAGACCTCAACGTTCCGGTCAAAGACGGCGTGGTGACCAGCGATGCCCGCATTCTCGCGTCGCTGCCCACCATCAAGCTGGCGCTGGAGAAAGGCGCAGCCGTCATGGTCTGCTCGCACCTGGGTCGCCCCACCGAGGGTGAGTTTTCCGCCGAGAACAGCCTCAAGCCGGTTGCTGACTACCTGAGCAAGGCGCTCGGCCGGGAAGTGCCGCTGGTCACGGAATACCTGGACGGTGTCGACGTCAAGGCGGGCGATATCGTGCTGTTCGAGAACGTGCGCTTCAACAAGGGCGAAAAGAAGAACGCTGACGAGCTGGCGCAGAAGTACGCCGCTTTGTGTGATGTGTTCGTGATGGACGCCTTCGGCACCGCCCACCGTGCGGAAGGCTCGACCCACGGCGTGGCCAAGTTCGCCAAAATCGCTGCGGCCGGTCCTTTGCTGGCAGCCGAACTGGACGCGCTGGGCAAGGCCCTTGGCAATCCGGCCCAACCAATGGCGGCCATCGTGGCCGGCTCCAAGGTCTCCACCAAACTGGACGTGCTCAACAGCCTGAGCCAGAAGTGCAATCAGCTGATCGTCGGCGGGGGCATCGCCAATACTTTCCTGGCAGCGGCAGGTCATCCGGTTGGCAAATCCTTGTACGAGCCTGACCTGCTTGAGACCGCTAAAGCCATCGCCGCCAAGGTCAGCGTGCCGTTGCCGGTCGATGTGGTGGTTGCCAAGCAATTCGCCGCCGATGCGGAAGCCACCGTCAAGCTGATCGCCGATGTGGCCGAGGACGACATGATCCTCGACATCGGTCCTCAAACAGCTGCGCACTTCGCCGAACTGCTGAAATCTTCCAAGACTATTCTCTGGAACGGCCCGGTCGGCGTATTCGAGTTCGATCAGTTCGGCGAAGGCACCAAGACACTGGCTCACGCAATCGCTGAGAGTTCTGCTTTCTCGATCGCAGGCGGCGGCGATACGTTGGCCGCCATCGACAAATACGGTGTAGGCGACAAAATCTCCTATATCTCTACAGGCGGCGGTGCGTTCCTCGAGTTCGTCGAGGGCAAGGTTCTGCCTGCTGTGGAAGTTCTGGAACAACGCGCCAAGGCCTGACCGGCCAAGGTGAAGGGGAGTGAAATGGTCAAGCCATTACCGCTGTTGATCATGGCGGGTTTGCTGGTCGGCTGCGCAAGCAAGCCTGAAGCGGAGACGGCGTCCAGCGCGGCACCGGGACTGCTCCAGGTCAGCTGCTATCAGGCGGGCTGGCAGGCGGAAACCGTACCGATCGTTTACAAGCGTGGCGGGCCTGAGGTCTGGGAAAAATACGAATTCATGCCTGCCATGGGACCAGTCCCCTGTCACTGATTTTTAGTTAACCACTGATTCTCAGCTGACGGTGCGCCGGAATACAGGAACAGCATTGCCCCTGCCATGATCGACATCCGTCGCGCGATGCAGGCGATTCAGGAGTAGTAATGAAAGGCTTGTTAGCCCTTGCGACACTGATGCTGCTGAGCGGTTGCGCCAGCATGAAGGCTTCGGAACCGGCAGCCCCCTGGACCCATTGGGTCTGCGACAGCAAAGCCGAGATTTTCTGGAAGTACGCCGATGCCGCTAAGAAAGAGGTCGATGTACGCCTCAATCAGAGCGAGCAGGTATTCCGTCTGCAAGCGTCGCCCGGAGCTTCCGGCGCGCTCTACAGTAACGGCGTGCTGGCGTTCGACAACAAAGGCAGCGAAGGCCTGGTCTACTGGGACGCTACCAACGATTTGATCGGTCGTGGCTGCAAAGCGCCGTAAAGGGCCGAGCAGTTCGAGCGAGGCTGCACCGGGGCGATGTCTGAGCAATCGACCCCTATAATTTGAATAGCCGCCAATACGGCACGCACGATTAACGACCCCACCGGGAGAGAGACAGACAATGGCACTTATCAGCATGCGCCAGATGTTGGACCACGCAGCCGAATTCGGTTACGGCGTCCCTGCATTCAACGTGAATAACCTGGAACAAATGCGCGCCATTATGGAAGCGGCCGACAAGACCGATTCTCCGGTGATCGTTCAGGCTTCGGCCGGTGCGCGCAAATACGCTGGCGCCCCGTTCCTGCGCCACCTGATCCTGGCGGCAATCGAAGAATTCCCGCACATCCCGGTGGTCATGCATCAGGACCACGGCACCAGTCCGGCCATCTGCCAACGTTCCATCCAGCTGGGCTTCAGCTCGGTCATGATGGACGGTTCGCTGCGCGAAGACGGCAAAAGCCCTGCGGACTACGAGTACAACGTTCGCGTGACGCAGGAAACCGTCGCCATGGCTCACGCCTGCGGCGTTTCGGTTGAGGGTGAGCTGGGCGTTCTGGGTTCGCTGGAAACCGGTATGGCCGGTGAAGAAGATGGCGTCGGCGCAGAAGGCATGCTGGATCACAGCCAGATGTTGACCGACCCGGAAGAAGCAGCGGACTTCGTCAAGAAAACCCAGGTCGATGCCTTGGCCATTGCCATTGGCACCAGCCACGGCGCTTACAAGTTTACCAAGCCGCCTACCGGCGACATTCTGGCGATCGAGCGCATCAAAGAAATCCACAAGCGCATTCCGAACACCCACCTGGTGATGCACGGTTCTTCTTCCGTTCCTCAGGAATGGTTGAAAATCATCAACGAGTTCGGCGGCGACATCAAAGAAACCTACGGCGTGCCGGTCGAAGAAATCGTTGAAGGCATCAAGCACGGCGTGCGCAAGGTCAACATCGACACCGACCTGCGTCTGGCGTCCACCGGTGCCATCCGCGAGTTCATGGCGAAAAACCCGAGCGAGTTCGACCCACGCAAGTACCTGGCGAAAACTGTATCGGCCATGCGTGACGTGTGTATCGCCCGTTACGAAGCATTCGGCACCGCCGGCAACGCCTCCAAGATCAAGCCGATCTCTCTGGAGAAGATGTTCGAGCGTTATGCCAAGGGCGAGCTGAACGCCAAAGTGAACTGATCGTTTTCTGATCGATTTTCAGCAATGAAGAAGCCCGCAGCGATGCGGGCTTTTTTGTGGCTGTGATTCGCGAAGGTTATTTCGGCAGCCCGATGACTCGGCCGACATACGTTGGGTCAGGCTGGTCACGCTGTGCTTCAGTAAACAATTGCAACGCCTGCAGTGACGTTTCGCTGAACGGCGCCGACTTCGGCCCGGCGGCCAGATCCACATGCAGCAGCATCTGCTCGCTCGCTGCCAACTCGACATCCCCTTCTGCTCTGTAAAGCCCGTGATAAAGCTGCACCCGCTTGCGGTCGTGTCCGATGATTTGCGTACGCACTTCCACCGCTTCCCCGAGCTTCACTTCGTGCAGGAAGTTGATGTGCGCTTCGAGCGTAAACAGCGAGTGGCCGCTCGCATCCCGATCGTCACTGGCGAGGCCGATTCGGTCCATGAAGGCGTCTGTGGCGAAGCTGAAAATCAGCAAATAAAAGGCATCGCGGAGGTGACCGTTGTAGTCGACCCAATCGGCGAGGACCGGGGTTTTGTAAGTGATGAGCGCTGGCATAGGATTCCCATGGCTGAAATCTTGGTGAGCTGAACGGGCCTGTTCGTGAGCAAGGTCACTCCCACAGGTCTTGCGTGAACCAATGCAGGACCGGCTTTAGCCGGGAAGACGGCAAGCGCCACACCGCGAAATTTCGGGTGCACATCAGAACAGTATTTCCCGATCTCCTGTAGAAGCGAGCTTGCTCGCGAAGGCCCCAGTTCAGACGATAGGGCACTGGCGTATCAGTCCTCAAACGCCATCCCATGCTTGGCCTTGGTGGTTTTCACCGCTTCAATCACCGCCAGCAGGCAGTCATCGCGATACCGCTCCAGCGCCGCAATGCTGTGGCTACCGAGCTGATCCGAGGTGCCATCAACCACGTCATCGATCAACTTGTCAGTCAGCTCGGGCGCCGGGAGATAGGTCCACGGCAACTGCAGCGCCGGGCCGAATTGCGCCATGAAGTGGCGCATGCCCGCATCGCCGCCGGCCAGGGTGTACGTCAGAAAGGTGCCCATGAACGACCAGCGCAGGCCGGCGCCGAAACGGATGGCGTCGTCGATTTCGCCTGTGGTCGCCACGCCATCGTTGACCAGATGCAGCGCCTCACGCCACAGCGCTTCCAGCAAGCGATCCGCAATAAAACCAGGGACTTCCTTGCGCACATGCAGAGGGCGCATGCCGAGTGATTCATAGAACTGGATCGCTGCCTGCACCGCTTCTGGCGCAGTTTTTTTGCCGCCGACCACTTCCACCAGTGGCAGCAGATAAACCGGGTTGAACGGATGACCCACCACGCAGCGTTCCGGGTGGGTGGCGCTCTCGTAAAACTCCGATGGCAGCAGGCCGGAAGTGCTGGAACCAATGATCGCGTCAGGCTTGGCCGCCGCGCTGATCTTGCTGTGCAGATCCAGTTTGAGGTCAAGGCGCTCCGGAGCGCTTTCCTGAATGAAGTCGGCGTCGCGAACGCACTCTTCGATGGTGTCGACGAAGCGCAGACGTTCCTGGGAGGCGCCCGAAGCTAGGCCTTTTTGTTCAAGGGCCGGCCACGCGTTGGCGACGCGTTTGCGCAGCGCGGCTTCCGCTCCCGGCGCCGGGTCCCAAGCCATGACATCCAGGCCGTGAGCCAGCGCGCGCGCCACCCAGCCGCTGCCAATGACACCGCTGCCCAAGGCCGCGAAGGTTTTGATGGTGGTGATGAAGGTCATGTCGGTTACTCGAAAAAGTGTCGAAGCCCTTGTGGGAGTGAGCTTGCTCGCGATAGCTATTCATCTGTGCGGCATGTGTGACTGACCCACCGTCATCGCGAGCAAGCTCACTTCTGCACGGTAGGATTTATGTGGAGATCAAAACCGCTTTTTCAGCCCCATCTTCACGCGGCCCTCGGCCGGGGTCAGAACCCGGGCGCCCAGGCGGCTCAGAATCTCGCTGGCCCGCTCGACCAGTGCGCCGTTGCTGGCGAGCACACCTTTATCGAGCCAGATGTTGTCCTCCAGACCGACCCGCACGTTGCCGCCGAGCAATACCGCCTGCGCAGCCATCGGCATTTGCATGCGGCCGATACCAAAGGCGGCCCACACCGCATCGGCGGGCAAGTTGTCGACCATGGCTTTCATCGTGGTGGTGTTCGCCGGCGCGCCCCACGGAATACCCAGGCATAGCTGAAACAGCGGGTTGTCGAGCAAGCCTTCTTTCATCATCTGCTTGGCAAACCACAGGTGGCCGGTGTCAAAAATCTCCAGCTCCGCTTTTACCCCCAGCTCTTGAATACGCTTGGCCCCGGCCCGCAGTTGCGCGGGCGTGGACACGTAAATGGTGTCGCCATCGCCAAAGTTGAGGGTGCCGCAATCCAGCGTGCAGATTTCCGGCAGCAGCGCTTCAACGTGCGCCAGCCGGGTCAGCGGACCGACCAGATCGGTGCCGGGGCCGAAATCGGTCGGACGTTCGCCCGGGCCGATTTCCAGATCGCCGCCCATGCCCGCAGTCAGGTTGACGATGATGTCGATGTCGGCTTCACGGATGCGGTCCATGGTTTCGCGGTACAGCTCGACGTCACGGCTGAACTTGCCAGTCTGAGGATCGCGCACATGACAGTGCACGACTGTCGCACCAGCCTTGGCGGCCTCGACTGCGGCGGCGGCAATCTGCTTGGGCGTGATCGGGACCAGGTGGCTTTTTCCGGTCGTGTCGCCAGCACCGGTCAGTGCGCAGGTGATGATGACGTCGTGATTCATGGGTGAGGTTCCTTGCAGGCCAGGCAGTGACGCGGACATTTGCATTCCGCTTTTGAGGTGCAAAGCTACGCAGCGGCGAACCCCTCAAAACGCACAGCGGCGACACGGTCTTGCACAGCAGCGACCTGTGCTGTTGCTGCCCATCGGCAAGAGGTGTATTTGATGATCGGGCTCAGGACGCCCTATCCCGCAAATCCCAAGGAACGCGCCAACGATGTCCCAGGATTTCTACTTTCTGCTCATGCCCGGCTTTTCGATGATGGGCTTCGTCTCGGCGCTGGAGCCGTTGCGCGTCGCCAATCGCTTCGGTGGCGAGCTGTTTCGCTGGCACATCCTGAGCGTCGACGGCGGTCCCGTGATTGCCAGCAACGGCATGTCGGTGAACGCCGACGCGGCGCTTGAGCCACTGAAAAAGGGTGCGACCCTGTGGGTGATGGGCAGCGTCGATCCGCTGAAGTTTTACACCGGCACGCTCGAACACTGGCTGCGTCGGCTGGACTTGGAAGGCGTGGTTCTAGGGGCGATCGACACCGGCAGTTTCGTGCTCGCCCAAGCCGGTTTGTTGGAGGGCTATCGCCTGACCCTGCACTGGGAGGCTCTGGACGCCTTCAAGGAAACCTATCCCCGGCTGCAAGCAACACAGGAATTGTTCGAGATCGACCGGCGCCGCATTACGTCGGCCGGCGGCACGGCCTCCATCGACATGATGCTCGACCTGATCGGGCAGGCGCATGGCCCGGACATGGCGATCAAGGTTTCCGAGCAGTTCGTTCTCGGGCGCATACGCCAGCGCAAAGACCACCAGCGCATGCAGATCGCCACGCGCTACGGCATCAACAACAAGAAACTGGTTCAGGTGATCGGCGTCATGGAGCAGCACACCGAACCGCCGCTGAGCACGCTGGAACTGGCCGAGGGGATTCAGGTGACGCGGCGTCAGTTGGAACGGCTCTTTCGCCTGCACCTGAACGACACGCCGAGCAACTTCTACCTCGGCCTGCGGCTGGAAAAAGCCAGGCAACTGCTGCGCCAGAGCGATATGAGCGTGTTGGAAGTCAGCATCGCCTGCGGGTTTGAATCGCCGTCGTATTTCACCCGTAGTTACAGGGCAAAATTTGTGCTGTGCCCGAGGGAGGATCGAGGGCGCACGCGCGAGGTGAAGGCTGTTTGATGCTCAATTATAGTGAATTATAGTCGCGACTATAATTCGGTATAAATGACCCGGCGGGCGGCTTTCGTCTTCTTCTTCAGGCTCCGGCTCGTCCAGTAGGACCGGCTTCAGCCGGGAATAGGCCCGGTTAAGCACCCTCAGTTTAAGGTGGTGGCGCCTGACGCCTTCCCGGCTAAAGCCGGTCCTACAGTCGGATTTAACCCCGGCCCACCACCGAGCAAGCGATCGGGTGCAGACCTTTCTACTTGGTCTTCATCAACGCCGAGCACGCCGCTTTGTACGCCTCGTGCTGATACTTGTTCAGCGCGGCGGGCAGTTCAAAGCCGTGCTTCTTCATCTGAGCATTAATGGTTTGGGGCGACAGCAGGATGACGTCGCATTCTTCCAGCAGCTGAAAGATAGTCTCGATCTTGAAGGTCGTCGGGCCGCCGGCGAATTCGCCTTTCTTGCTGCGCTTTTTGATCGCGATATGACCAATGCCGTTATCACGCACGAACGCCTCGATCTGGCGGGCGAACGCTTTCACGTTGACGGCTTCATCGTCGTCTTCGAGTGCGATCTTTTTGGTCGGCAGTGGGATGTGTTCGAGCGCGCCAGATGCGCGAGTGGCGACAGCGAAGATGGCCTCGCTGCCTTTGATTTCTACGCCGCAGATGTTCATGTGCCTACCTTGAGCTCGGGAAGGGCGTCAGGGTAGCGCATTCGGGATCACTCAGACTGCGCGACGGTGTCCAGATACTCCGATCGTTCGTCGCTGGCGCGGGTCAGGCAGTCGTTCTGATCGATATTGAATTCTTTGGTACCCGGTTTGGCGGGGAACACTTCCACTGCGCAGTCCGCGTCACGCAGTTTTTTCCAGGCTTCCTGAGCGGCCTTGAGTTTGGTGGCGAATTCCTCGGCCTGGGCCTTATTCGCCCCGAACTGCGTCTGCACACGCTCAAGCACGTTCTGCACATTCTCGGTCAGCAACTTCTCCGCCGTATCGCGGGTGTATACCGAGCACTCAAGCGTCTGCTGATCTTCTTCAAGGCCCTCACAGGGGTCGGCGGCCGGAGTGGCTGCTGCGTGTGCGCCTGTCGCGAATAGAGCCAGAGCCAGAAACATGGTTTTCATTAGGGCTTTCCGAGTCAGAGATGGATTGGATTCTCGCCCAAGCGCGAGGCAATGAACAGGTATCAAATGCGGGGAGCCTTTGTACGCCGTCAGCGGTTGCAGCTTGCTGACGGTTTTGACCATTTTGCGGTCGTATTTGCTCGCGACGCTTGGACTTCTGATGCGTCAGATAGGGAGTTTTCTCGAACATTCGCGAAGTAAAAGAACCGTCCTACGGAAAAGTCTGAAATTTCCCATCAGGGTTTTTGTAGCGAGTTTCTTTGGGCAGGATCCAATCCGCGCCGTTAACCGGCACTCGCAAATAACCAAGCAACTCAGGGAGAGAACTCATGGCGCTTGACGCATTTATCCAATTCGACGGCATCCCGGGTGAGAGCCTCGACGACCAGCACAAGAACTGGATCGAAATCCTCGGCTATAACTTCGGTACCCATCAGAGCGCATCGGCGACCGCAACCTCGGCGGGTGGCGCCTCGTCGGGCCGGACCACTGTCACCACATTCAACTTTTCCAAGTTCCTTGATTCGGCAAGCGCCAAACTGATGCAAGCGAGCTGCGCAGGCCAGCATTTCAAAAAAGTAACCATCGCGGTGCACCGCGCTGGCGGCGAAAAGCTCAAGTACTTTGAGATCGTGCTAGAGGAAGTGATCATTTCTGAC
Source organism: Pseudomonas sp. PS02290 (assembly GCF_029960075.1). Classification (NCBI taxonomy): domain Bacteria; kingdom Pseudomonadati; phylum Pseudomonadota; class Gammaproteobacteria; order Pseudomonadales; family Pseudomonadaceae; genus Pseudomonas; species Pseudomonas sp. PS02290. The sequence goes on along the minus strand of NZ_JASCOY010000036.1, from coordinate 30,770 downwards.
TACAGCCACAGTGCCACCGACGGCGTGCCCCGCGAAGTGGTGCAGCTCGATTACGGACGTATCAAAACCAACTACGTTCAGCAGCGTCGTAGCGATGGTGGTGGAGGCGGCAACGTGACGGGCGGTTGGGACCGCATCAAAAACACGATTTGCGCGTGAGGGTCGTCTATGTCGCGGCCTTACAGCTTCATCAATGATCAGATGCAGACCTATTTTTCTATCAAGGCAAAACTGCCCTTGGGGAGCCGCGCGGCCGATAAATTCGATGTGCTTAATGCCCACATCCGCAATTCCACCGTAGCGGCGGGAGAAATCGTCATCGTCCCCGATGATTCAACCTCCGCGTGCACGTCTGAAGAAGCCGAACTCATGAGGCTTGCTACGATGACCCATCAGGGCCTCATCGATAACGACGCAGGAGGCGACGACTTCATCGTGGCCAACCACGAACTCATCACGCGGCTACTTGGCAATACCTCAATCGGTATCGGAATGGCTGCTGACGCTTGGGAAAAGCATCTGGAGCAGATCAAGACCACGCTCGACAGCATCGATGCCCTGCATAAGCAACACATGGCCTCGGGAACCCTGATCGAACGAAATCTGTTCTATACCAAACGCCGCCAGCTTTTCGACAAACTCGAAAAGCTGCTGAAAGGCTTTCTTAGTCTGGGAGCAGGACTGCGGAACACAGGCTCAATCCGGCGAATGCTGGGGATCTCAACTAAAAGCTACCTGCACACTGGCGAGATCAGACACTACGCCGAAAAAACGAGCGGCATTGCCAAAGCGGCGAAGCTAATAAAAAGAGGAGCTTATGTGGGGATAGTTCTCGATACAGCTTCGACGGCGGTTGATATCAAGACGGCTTGCTCGACGGGCCGGGAGGATGAGTGTACGAAGGCGAAGTATGTTGAGGGGAGTAAGCTGGTTGGTAATTTGGGGGGCGCTGCGGCCGGCGCGGGAGTGGCTACTGTGATTTGCGTTACCGGGTTGGGGCTTACAACAGGTCCGGGTGCACTCGCCTGCGGTGTCATCACTGCTGGAATATTGGGTTGGTTGGGGGGCGAGATAGGAGGTAAGGGAGGCGAGATGACGGGCGAGTTACTCTATGAGGTCTCTCAATGAAAGATATCGTACCTGGCCTAGTTGCAACTTCGATAATGATCCCTGGAATCCTGAACTTATTGGTGCTGCTATTCATCACCTGGTGGGTAAGGGACGAGGTGGACAGCCGTCTTTCTCGATGTTCCATAATTGTAGATATCAAGGCCACTTTTGGTGGCTTGGGATTTATCGGAGATGTCTATAGGGTAGGCACTGTGGCGTGTATCTTAATTTTCCCTAAGCTGTTCCTCAAGCGAGGAGTCATTGATGTTCGGCAGGTAGTGGACTTTCCAAAAAAATGGAAACTATTGATCGTGGTGCCGTTTTTTCTAAATATCATTTTTTTTACGGCCATGTTGGTGTTTCGTGCCTGGCTCTACTTTTATGATTTCTAACGACTTCATATGCTTTGAAGAATATCTCCATTGGCACCGAAATAGCAGTCGACGCTGGTGAGAGCTATTTTCAAAGGGTGGCATCATTAATGTAAGCATATAAGTATTTTGGTTGTATTTGCAGGGTGCGTGAAACTATTAGTAGCTGGCAGCTTTTTTGCGATCGGCCCGGAGGTCATTATGATAATTAGAAGCGGACACTATCGTCATGGTGGCGCCATTCATTCTGCGGATCATGACTTTATCGTTTTGACGATGTGTATCCTTTTCGTAGTCACTCTGTTGTATACGGTGTTGATAACGTTGTATCTGCGAAACAAGACCAATAAATCACTGGATAACTGTTTAGCGGTCACGGACTCTAGTTTGTTCCAGATCGGGACCGGGTTTCTAGGAGATATCAGAAAATTAGCCATCGTAAGCGCGATGTTCCTTCGGCCCCAAATGTTCCTGAAACTGGGCGCCATCGACTTGGAGCAGGTCGATACATTCCCAAAAAAATTCAAATACATGATGTTGGCTCAGGTGGCTCTAGTCACATTGACGACGTTAGTCACCCTCGTTTTTTTTGTTTGGGCGTATCTTCCCGACTTCTGAATTCCGCCCCAGAGCGCCCCCCTACCTGAATGGCTGCATCATCGTGAGGACCTGCTGCGTCGTCATGCCTATGCCCTTTGTCGTTTCTTGACGCTTTCGGCAATTCCCCTGTCGTTTTTGCACCCGGCTCCTCCGACCCTCAGGCATATGCTGACCCCAAAGCGCCGGCAGACCTTCCGGCCATTAAAGAACCCCAGGGGACCGCCTGATGAGCCCAGCCGAATTACACGCCGACAGCATCGTCATTGACGGGTTGATCATTGCCAAATGGAACCGTGAGCTGTTCGAAGACATGCGCAAAGGCGGCCTGACCATGGCCAACTGCACAGTTTCGGTGTGGGAAGGTTTTCAGCAGACCGTCAATAGCATCGCGTCCAGCCAGAAACTGATTCGTGAAAACAGCGACCTGGTGATTCAGGTCCGCAACACGGCCGACATCCGCAAAGCCAAGGAGCTGGGCAAGACCGGCATCCTGTTCGGCTTCCAGAATGCCCATGCTTACGAGGACCAGATCGGCTACGTTGAGATCTTCAAACAGCTGGGCGTGGGCATCGTGCAGATGTGCTACAACACCCAGAATCTGGTGGGCACCGGCTGCTATGAGCGCGACGGCGGCCTGTCAGGTTTCGGTCGTGAAATCGTCGCGGAGATGAACCGCGTCGGCGTCATGTGCGACCTCTCCCATGTGGGATCGAAGACTTCTGAGGAAGTCATCCTCGAATCGAAGAAGCCAGTGACCTACTCCCACTGCCTGCCTTCGGGCCTCAAAGAACACCCCCGCAATAAGTCCGACGCCGAGCTGAAGTTCATCGCCGATCACGGCGGCTTTGTTGGCGTGACCATGTTTGCGCCGTTTCTGGCCAAGGGTATCGATTCGACCATCGACGATTACGCCGAAGCCATCGAGTACGTGATGAACATCGTCGGCGAAGACGCCATCGGCATCGGCACTGACTTCACCCAGGGCCACGGCCAGGAATTTTTCGAATACCTGACCCATGACAAAGGCTACGCCCGGCGCCTGACCAACTTCGGCAAGATCATCAACCCGCTGGGCATCCGCACCGTCGGCGAATTCCCGAACCTCACCGAAACCCTGCTTAAACGCGGCCACTCCGAGCGCGTGGTGCGCAAGATCATGGGCGAAAACTGGGTACGCATCCTGGGCGATGTCTGGGGCGAATAAGCCTCCGGATTCACTCGCCGATCACAGAATTTTTCCCTCTCCCATCGCGGAGAGGGCTTCCACACGAATTTTCCGGAGTTAAGTTTCCATGGCCAAGATCGCCCCGCAATTGCCAATCGAAGTCGACAGCGAGACCGGTGTCTGGACCTCCGACGCCCTGCCGATGCTGTACGTGCCGCGCCATTTCTTCGTCAACAACCACATGGGCATCGAAGAAGTGCTGGGCGCCGAGGCGTACGCCGAAATCCTCTACAAGGCCGGTTACAAGTCCGCCTGGCACTGGTGCGAGAAAGAAGCCGAATGCCATGGCATCGAAGGCGTTGCGGTGTTCGAGCACTACATGAATCGTCTGTCCCAGCGCGGTTGGGGGCTGTTCAAGATTCAGGACATCGATCTGGAAAAAGGCACCGCCAGCGTCAAGCTCGAGCACTCGGCGTTCGTTTACGTCTACGGCAAAGTGGGGCGCAAGGTCGATTACATGTTCACCGGTTGGTTTGCCGGCGCCATGGACCAAGTCCTTGAAGCCAGCGGCAGCAACATCCGCACCGTGGCCGAGCAGGTCTACGGCGGGTCGGAAGAAGGCCACGACGACGGCCTGTTTGTCGTCAAGCCGTTGTAAGTCGAGGTTTCCGTCATGGCTTTCGAAGCGATGTTTCAACCGATTCAGATCGGTAAATTGACCATACGCAACCGCGTATTGAGTACCGCGCACGCCGAGGTCTACGCCACTGACGGCGGCATGACCACCGACCGCTACGTGAAGTACTACGAGGAGAAAGCCAAGGGCGGCATCGGTCTGGCCATTTGCGGCGGCTCGTCCAGCGTGGCCATCGACAGCCCGCAGGGCTGGTGGAAATCGGTCAACCTGGCGACCGACAAGATCATTCCGCACTTCCAGAACCTTGCTGACGCCATGCACAAGCACGGCGCCAAGATCATGATCCAGATTACCCACATGGGCCGGCGCTCCCGCTGGGACGGCGATCATTGGCCAACGCTGCTGTCGCCTTCGGGCATCCGCGAGCCGGTACACCGCGCGACCTGCAAGACCATCGAGCCGGAAGAAATCTGGCGCGTGATCGGCAACTACGCCAGCGCGGCTGCACGGGCCAAGGCCGGTGGTCTGGACGGCGTCGAGCTGTCGGCCGTGCACCAGCACATGATTGACCAGTTCTGGAGCCCGCGGGTCAACAAGCGCACCGATGAGTGGGGCGGCAGCTTCGAGAACCGCATGCGTTTCGGCCTGGAAGTGATCAAGGCAGTGCGCAAGGAAGTGGGGCCTGATTTCTGCGTGGGCCTGCGTATCTGCGGCGACGAATTTCACCCGGATGGCTTGAGCCACGAGGACATGAAAGAGATCGCCAAGTATTACGACCAGACCGGCATGATCGACTTCATCGGGGTCGTGGGTTCGGGGTGCGATACCCACAACACCCTCGCCAACGTCATCCCGAACATGAGTTATCCACCGGAGCCATTCCTGCATTTGGCGGCAGGGATCAAGGAAGTGGTCAAGGCGCCAGTGCTGCACGCGCAGAACATCAAGGACCCGAATCAGGCGACCCGCATTCTCGAAGGCGGCTACGTCGACATGGTCGGCATGACCCGCGCGCACATCGCCGACCCGCACCTGATTACCAAGATCAAAATGGGCCAGGTCGATCAGATCCGTCAGTGCGTGGGTGCCAACTACTGCATCGACCGCCAGTATCAGGGCCTGGACGTGCTTTGCATCCAGAATGCTGCAACGTCCCGCGAATACATGGGCGTGCCGCACATCATCGAAAAGACCAGCGGCGTGAAGCGCAAGGTGGTGATCGTCGGCGCAGGGCCCGCGGGGATGGAAGCGGCGCGCGTCTCGGCCGAGCGGGGCCATGACGTGACCTTGTTCGAGAAGAAAGACGCCATCGGCGGACAGATCACCACGGCGTCGAAAGCACCGCAGCGCGATCAGATCGCTGGCATCACTCGCTGGTTTCAGCTGGAGCTGGCGCGTTTGAAAGTCGATCTGCGTTTGGGCACGGCGGCAGATATCGCGACCATCATGGATCTGCGGCCTGATGTGGTGGTGCTGGCGGTGGGCGGTCATCCGTTCATTGAGCAGAACGAGCATTGGGGCGCGGCCGAAGGGTTGGTCGTCAGCAGTTGGGACATCCTCGACGGCAAAGTTGCGCCGGGCAAGAACGTGCTGGTCTACGACACCATTTGCGAGTTCACCGGCATGTCCACGGCCGACTTCCTGGCGGACAAAGGCTGCCAGGTCGAGATCGTTACTGACGATATCAAGCCTGGCGTTGCCATCGGTGGTACGTCGTTCCCGACCTACTACCGCAGCATGTACCCCAAAGAAGTGATCATGACCGGCGACATGATGCTGGAAAAGGTCTACCGCGAGGGCGACAAGCTGGTCGCGGTGCTGGAGAACGAATACACCGGCGCCAAAGAGGAGCGGGTAGTCGATCAAGTGGTGGTCGAGAACGGCGTGCGTCCTGACGAAGCGCTCTACTACGGGATGAAGGAAGGTTCGCGCAACAAAGGCCAGATCGACATCGACGCCCTGTTCGCGATTCAGCCGCAGCCGTCGTTGAGTCAGCCGGGTGACGGGTATCTGCTGTTCCGCATTGGCGATTGCGTGGCTCAACGCAATACCCATGCGGCGATCTATGACGCACTCAGGCTGTGCAAGGATTTCTAGCGGCCGGCACACAACCCTGTAGGAGTGAGCTTGCTCGCGAAAGCGGCGGGTCTGTCGGCATCCATGTTGAATGTCAGCAGGGCTTCGCCAGCAAGCTCGCCCCACGGGAAACGAGTCAGGCATCCCGACCTGCAAGACCCTGAGTCTTTGGGAGCTCCACATGTTAAACACCCTTCTTCCCATCCTGCTTTTCGCTGCCCTGGGCCTCGCGGTCCTTGGCGCGTTGCGGCGGGTGAGCCTGTGGCGCAACGGGCGTGCCGCCAAGGTCGACCTGCTCGGCGGATTGCTGGCGATGCCCAAGCGCTACATGGTCGATCTGCACCACGTCGTTGCGCGGGACAAATACATCGCCAACACCCACGTGGCCACGGCGGGCGGCGCGGTTGCGTCCATCATCCTTGCGATTCTGGTGCACGGCTTCGGCTTGCATAACCGCATCCTCGGCTACGCGCTGTTGCTGATGTCGGCGGTGATGTTTGTGGGCGCAATCTTCATGTACCTGCGTCGTCTTCACCCGCCAAGCCGGTTGTCGAAAGGCCCGTGGATGCGCCTGCCGAAAAGCCTGCTGGCGTTCTCGGGTTCGTTCTTTATCGTCACGTTGCCCGTTGCGGGCGTGCTGCCGGCGAACTTCGGCGGTTGGTTGCTGGCGATCATTCTGGGCATCGGTGTGTTGTGGGGGGTGTGCGAATTGTTCCTCGGGATGACCTGGGGTGGCCCGATGAAACACGCCTTTGCTGGCGCGTTGCACCTGGCGTGGCACCGCCGCCCAGAGCGCTTCGGCGGCGGCCGCTCTACGGGGCTGAAACCCCTCGATCTCACCGACAAAACCGCGCCGCTGGGCGTAGAAAAACCCAAGGACTTCGCCTGGAATCAGCTGCTCGGTTTCGATGCGTGCGTGCAGTGCGGCAAGTGTGAAGCTGCCTGCCCGGCCTTCGCTGCCGGCCAGCCGCTGAATCCGAAAAAGCTGATTCAAGACATGGTCGTCGGGCTGGCGGGTGGCACCGATGCCGATTTCGCCGGCAGCCCTTACCCGTCGCTCGACGGCCAGGGCAAGCCTATCGGCGAGCATGGCGGCAATCCCCATCAACCCATCGTCAACGGGCTGGTCGACGCCGACACCCTATGGTCGTGCACGACCTGCCGGGCCTGCGTGGAAGAATGCCCAATGATGATCGAGCACGTGGACGCCATCGTCGACATGCGCCGTCATCTGACCCTTGAAAAAGGCGCCACCCCCAACAAGGGCGCCGAGGTACTGGAAAACCTCATTGCGACGGACAACCCGGGCGGCTTCGCTCCGGGCGGACGCATGAACTGGGCGGCCGACCTGAACCTTGACGTCATGAGCCACAAGAAAACCGTGGACGTGCTGTTCTGGGTTGGCGATGGCGCCTTCGACATGCGCAATCAGCGCACCTTGCGCGCCTTCGTCAAAGTGCTGAAAGCCGCCAAGGTCGACTTTGCCGTGCTGGGTCTGGAAGAGCGCGACAGCGGCGATGTGGCCCGTCGTCTGGGCGATGAAGCTACCTTTCAGATGCTCGCCAGACGCAATATTCAGACGCTGGCCCAGTACGACTTCAAGCGCATCGTCACCTGCGACCCGCACAGCTTTCATGTTCTGAAAAACGAATACGGTGCGTTCGACGGTCACTACGTCGTACAGCATCACAGCACATATCTTGCCGAGCTGATCGGCGACGGCGCATTGAATCTGGGTCAGCACAAAGGCGCCAGCGTCACCTATCACGATCCTTGCTACCTCGGGCGTTACAACGGCGAGTACCAGGCGCCGCGTGATGTGCTGCGTGCGCTGGGCGTCGAGGTCAAGGAAATGGTGCGGTCCGGGTTCCGCTCACGTTGCTGCGGCGGCGGTGGCGGCGCGCCGATCACCGACATTCCGGGCAAGCAGCGGATCCCTGACATGCGCATGGATGACATCCGCGAGACCGGCGCCGAGCTGGTGGCCGTGGGTTGTCCACAGTGCACCGCGATGCTTGAAGGCGTGGTCGAGCCGCGACCGATGATCAAGGACATCGCCGAACTCGTTGCTGATGCACTGCTTGAGGAAACCGCACCTGTAAAACCGGCAGCGGCCCGACGTGAACCTGCGGAGGCGCATTGATGAGCGACATTATCCGCCGTGACCCACGCGCTGAATGGATTGCACGAAACCGGCTGCATCCCCTGCACGCCGCCATGCAGCCGGCTCAAACCAGTTGGATGGGCCCCAACGGTGTGCTTCGTAAAAACGTGCATGGCGTCGGTTTTATCGGTCCCAACGGCGTCAAACGCATCGACCGAAGCGGGGCGCAGCAAGGCGGCGCGGTCAAACGCTCGGCATCGGTGGACGTGCAATTGCCGCTGCATCGGATTGCGACGCCAGCCTTCTACATCGCTGTGGTGCCCGACATGGTCGGTGGCCGTTTGAGCAGCCACGACCGAGACCTGCTGGGCTTGGCCCATGGGCTGGCGGGCAACGAGGGCGCTGTCCTGGCGGTGATTTTTGGCGAGCACAAAGAGACGGCGTTCGACACCGCTGGCGTCGATCGTCTGTTGATATTGGAAGGCAATGCGTTCACTGGCTATTCCCCCGAGCAACGTGTGCAAGGTTTGCGGGCTGTGGATAACCAGTTCGACCCCCATCACTGGTTGCTGCCTGACAGCCGAAACGGCGGGGGAGAATTGGGTCGCCGTTTTGCGGCCAGTCTGGGTGAGCGACCGTCGACACGCGTCTGGCAAGTGGCTGGCGAACAGTGCATCGGTCGTGCAGGCGCTGGTGCGCAAGACCTGTTGCGTCCCGTGTCACGCTTGATCCTCGCCCAGGCGGAATGCGCCGAACCGGTCAGTGAGACCCGGCACGAAGTACTGCCCGTCGAGTTATCCACAGCTGTCGCGCGCAGCTTGCCGCGCATCGAAGACCTTGGCGCTGTGGCGGTCGATCCGGCACTTATCCCCATGTCCGAAGCTGAATTCATATTTTCGGGTGGTAACGGAGTCAAGGATTGGTCGCTGTTTCACCGCACCGCCGTCGCGTTGGGCGCAACTGAAGGCGCTTCCCGTGTGGCCGTCGACGATGGCTTCATGACCCGGGATCGCCAAGTCGGTGCGTCGGGCACTTGGATCACTGCCCGGGTGTACGTGGCGGTAGGGATTTCCGGCGCGATCCAGCATTTGCAGGGCATTGGTGCCTGCGACAAGGTCGTGGCGATCAACCTCGATCCGACCTGCGACATGATCAAGCGGGCCGATCTATCGGTGATTGGCGAAAGCTCTGCCATTCTCGAAGCGCTGATTGAAGCGGTCGACAGTTACCGGAATGGGGCAAAGCGCGATGCAGCCTGAAATGGAGGTCTCTGTGGATAAAGGTGCGCTGCACGTAATCAGCCTGGTCTCTGTCGGTGCGCACCCGACGTCGGGACGGCCGCGTCGTGCCGAGCAGGATGCCCGTGCCGTTGAGCTGGGTTTGCAACTGGCTGGGGATAACTTGCACGTGTTGCATGCGGGTGATGCCGAAGAACCCGCATTACGTGGCTATCTGGGCATGGGCGTGGATGAGCTTCATGTGCTGGCTCAGCCGCCGGGTGCGGACGCGTTGCCTGGGCTGACGGATTACATCCGCGAGTCGGGGGTGCAGCTGGTACTGACCGGCAGTCAGGCCGAGACGGGCGAAGGTTCCGGCATGCTCCCGTATTTGCTGGCTGAAACGCTCGGCTGGCCGCTGGTGGTGGGCCTGGCCGAGGTCGAGTCCATGAGCAACGGCAGCGCCCAAGTGCTGCAGGCGCTCCCTCGAGGTCAGCGCCGTCGACTCAAGGTCCGATTGCCGTTCCTGGCAACAGTGGATAACGCCGCCCCGAAACCGCGGCAAAGCGCTTACGGCCCGGCGCAACGGGGTCTGCTGGATGTGGAAGAGATCGAGGTGGTCATCGACGAAGTGTTCACCGGCGCAGAGCTGACGCCCGCGAAACCTCGGCCAAAACGCTTGAAGGTCATCAAAGCGAAAAGCGGCGCTGATCGTATGAAAGCCGCCACGGCAAAAGCGAGCGGAGGCGGTGGGCAGGTGCTCAAAGGGGTGACTGCTCAGGAGGGGGCTGCGGCGATTTTGAAATTGTTGGTGGAGGAGGGGGTGGTTCGCTGAGTGTGTTTCAGCATTGAGGAAGGCGTCCTAAGTGGCGCCTTTTTCATTTGGAGGTGATTCCTCGGGCAACCGGCTTTCAACGGCTTGCTCCGCTAATGGGACATCAATAATCGCCACATCGAAAACGTGTTCAATGACCTGCCGAGGTCCTTGTTTGAGGCTCCAGGTAAAGAACACCAAGCACCCAACCAGCAGGACGAAACAGCCTGAGCCAACGACGCTTTGAGCCACACCCGACCAGAATCCGGGTCTGAATGATCGGATCTCGTTATTCGCCTTGGCTGAGTACAGCTCCTCAAGCTCTTTTGCTTCATTCGCGAATGATGTTTCCAGAAAACTCACTGCCAACTGGGCCGCCTGGTTTCTGTAAACATCCAGCTGCGAAGCGTTGTTGCTGATGTCATGGAAAGCCGTTAGTTCGGAGTCTTTCGGCTCCTCTCCGTGCTTCGCGATGAAAGCTTGGATGTACTCGATTTTCTGCCGCTTGTAGCTCGAATAAGCGAGTTTGCCCAGAATGTCGCTCTCGTCAGCGACCAGTTCCTTGTAGATGTAGTCGTAGCCTCCTCTCGCCATGGTCATCAGGTTCGTTGCATTTTTGCGTAGGCGGAGGCGAATGCGCTTTTAATCTCCTGAAGCGTTCGGGGTCTGTAGGTCACGATACCCAGCAGCTCCCGCGGAAGACGGGTAGGCCGTCCGCGTTGTTCTATGAGCTGAGCGTTTGCCCGTACGACAACCTGCTCAGAAAACCGGACTCTTGATGTCATTCTTGGCCACTCCAAATCGATGATGGGCGGCAGTCTAACGCTCAGAAAAAGATATGAATGTCAGACGCGTCTGATTCGGTTTGTAAGTTTCGGTATTACCCACAATCGCTGTTGATCCGCCTGTGGATAAACTGTTCGGCCATTGCTATAGACCATGTTTACCGTGGCTTTCAAGCAGGTGGTCAATTTTTGATCGCTCTACCCGCGGATTCTTATAGGTTTTTTCCACAAGCCAGGCCTCGCGGTCCGTGTTCTTACCCACATTCTCTGTGTGCGGGCGTGTGGATAAGATGTTTGTGATCCGCTATAGCCCCCGTATTCCGTGGCCTGTGGAGTGGTGGTCAAGTTTTAACCAATAACAGCTCTAGCGCCTCCGTTTGCGTCTCTGACCGTCATTATCACGCCCATTGCACGCTTTTCCACAGCGATGGGCAGACTTACGCACACAGGCTGTTGGTGCTTCTGTGGATAACATGTTCGCGGTCAGGGTTGGGCCCCTGAATCCGGCGCGTTGAGCGATATGCTCAAAAAATGATCAACGATTCGCGCTGAACAATGACGAAGCGGCATTGAATCGCGCTAATGCCTCCAAATCTTCAAACCTGATGGCGGTGTAAATCTCTTCAATCGGCACGGAGGTGAGGAGCCTCGGCGTTTGGTTCAACAGCCTCGTATCTACGCCAGCGCCTGCGCAACGACCCCGTCGTTTTGCAATTCGCTCCAGGGGCCGTCGGCAATGACTTCGCCGTTTTTCAACACAATCACACGATCGAAACGGGACAGCGCAGTCATGTCGTGGGTAGCGCACACCAGCCCCCTTTTATGGAAGTGCTCGAACAGAGTGCTCCACACACCTAAGGCAGTTTCCTGATCCAGAGCCGATGTTGGCTCGTCGAACAAGTTGAAATCTCCAGGGCGATTGATTAGCCGGAGCAGTGAAAGTCGCTTTGCTTCGCCTCCGGAAATGTTGACTGCGCCTTCAGCTATTGATCGGTAGGCGGCCAGGTGTGCCACGCTAAGATCGTCAAGGATTCGGGGGAGGTGTTCTGACATGGGTTGATCAAAGAGCACAGAGTGTTTGAATGTGCCTTCAAGAAACACTGGGTCTTGAGGACAGTAGCGAACCCGATCCAGATACGTCTGAATGTCGCACCCTCGTAATGTCCTGCCATTCATGGAAAGGGCGTGCCGGAGTGTTTTCAGCGTTCCGGCCATCGTGTCTAAAAGCGTGCTTTTGCCGGCACCACTGGGCCCGATGATCGCAACGGATTGGTCAGGCGTGAAATGCAGCTTACAGTTCGTTACCTGAGCAACTGCGACCAACTCCAGTCTTGATAAAGGTTCAGGTAAAGGTTCTTGCGGTACCTCTACAAGATCCTCCAGTGACAAGATTTGCAGAAGCCTCTGTCTGTCTACCGAAAACTGATCCAGTGCCCGATAGGCCTCTGCCAAAGCGCTGCAATTACTGAGAAACATGCCCGCCAGCGAAAATACCGCGACCAGCTCCCCAACAGACAAACGTGGGGATAGGGAAGCCTGATCACTGACGCCCCAGGCAAGCAGCCCGGCCGTGGACAGCCCGATGTACAACACTTTGATCGAGCTGAGAACAGCACCGGTACTTGCCACTCGTGTTGCCGCATGTGCGTACTCCGTGTAGCTCTGACGAAGCGGCTTCATGGCGAGGCCGCAAGCCTGTTCGAGCTTCAGGATTTTGCCGGCTTGCAGGGTTTCGAATAGCTTGGACGACACCCTGTCTTCTTCATCATTGACGGCAACCAGATAAGGACGCCGCCAGCAGATCAGCTGGTGGTATAGCAGTATGTAGCCAACAGAAATACCCAGCAGGGTGGTGAACATCAGTGCGCCGCCCAAGTAGGCAAAGATGATCGCGATCAAAGCCAGTTCAATCAGCAGCGGGAACCCTGATGTGATGAAAAAAATCAGAAACTTCTCGTGGGCAGTTATTCCTCGCTCCACGGATTTGATGAGGCCGCCAATCCGTAGGGAAGAAAATTGCTCAAACTCTTTGCCCAGTATTTTTTCAGACCATTCGGTGGAGAGGTCTGCCAGGGTTGTCTGCACGAGCTTCACCAGTTGATAAGTCTGAAGCGGGTGCAACACGGACTGCAGCAGCACAGCGCCACAAAGAACAATCAGTAAATCGCTAAGGGTGAGTGAAGCGACATCTTCTGCGACAGAGAGGTTATCAATAATCTTCCCCAGCAACAGGGCTGGCGCTAGGGTGGACAGCTTCAATAGAACGGTAAGTGCTGTGGCGCTTATGAACAGTCTTTTCCTGGAGCTTAGTGTTTCACTGATAAAATCTATCATCCGAAGGTTTACCTCATGGATAGCACTTATTCGCGTGGAGAAGATGTTGGGGTACCACTGGAATACCTGCCCTTATTAGGTTGAATCGCTCCAGTCCAGGTACATAAACCTGCGCCACGGCACACCCGTTTTCGAAATCCAGCAGCGTTCTTTTGAACGCATGTAAACCAGTTGCTGCAAACCTCTCAAGGATGAACTCTACTTGCTCCTGCACAGATAAACGCTTCGGTGGGTCTAAACGTCTGCAGCTGAGCTCGGTGTTCCGGAGTACCTCAAGATTTATCAACGGGCGTAAGGTGGATGAGAAGCTAGCTAACGCGATGGCACTATGGTCAGTAGCTTTCTCAACTTCATCATATAGCGCCATGGTCTGATGAAGTTCAGTAGCGGCGCGTTCAATGGCGATTCGCGGGTCTACAGAGCATCCGCTGCCAAGCGGGCAGATTATGTATCTGCCGTCAGGTCGCTTGGGAATAGCCATAGCGAAATATACGCCCTGAATTGTCTCGGTAATGAGTATCTTCATGCGAGCGGCGAGGGTGCGAAATCTCGAGCCATCGGGAAATACTTCTCTCATTGGGGCCGCGTCAACTGACCGCAGCAGAATGGGGTCGTATTGGCCGCAGAGGGACATGAGAATTTTAGACAGCATGTGCCGCTCAAGCACTTCGTTGAGTCCATGAAGGATTGCTTCACTTTCCGAGCAGCCGAAGGCAATCCCCGAGTTTGTCGAGTAGCGGCTTAGGTACGCGATTTCGGTTAACGAGGTATTGTGTTCCACCAGAGCTTCGTCTGGAAGTTGCATGATAGCGGGGACAGTGATGAGACGGCTATTCAAGATATCTTTGAATTCGACGCAGTCTATCGGTGCCTCGCTATCGGGCAAGTTAGCGAGGACGCCATCAAGCTTAATGGATGCCTGGTGACGTACTTCGTTGATACGGCGTGTAACCAGGCCCTTGGATGAACAGTGTTCCAACGCGTAGTGCTCAATACTTTCTGCCAACGCACCTAATTGGCAATGCTGACCCTTGCCTGCGCCTTCGGCCACTGCCGCGCCGCTGTCATCAATGAGTGTGCAGGTTGCAACCGATTTTGATGAGTCTATGTATTTCACTGACGGTATAAGAGATAAAGAAAATATCGCCTCACGGATCTTCTGCTCTGAGGTCGATACGGGGAATTCACGTTCAATCATTGGCGATGCTCCTTGAACAGGCTTGGGGTATTAACCCCAAACCTGCTTTACGGTTTTTTAATCAACCCTGTGAGTAAAACTGCGCCTCAACTGGCAAAAGAGCTCCCATTGCATTTTCACTTTGATTAAAAGGCATCATCGAAATTTCTGAGCGTTTACGTCCCATGTCTATTACTCCATAAGTTTACATAAGGGGTTTTGCAGTGCTCACGTCATTTGCCGTGAGTGATGTATTAATAACATTCGTTCAAAAACGTTCAAGTTCGTACGCGGCTTTAAATCTCTGATCGTTTCGTAGGAAGATTCAGCAGTGTCGTAGGTCAATATTGATAAGGTCCTGAATTAAGGCAGGTTTTTTCGTAGGAAATGAAGTTTTTAGGATCGCGCCTCCACATGGCAGATATACAAGTGGAATCTCTGCTGGACGCCAGAAAAGAGCCGTTTCTGCCCCAGCGGTTAATCACAGGAGATGCGGATGCCCTGCTGAGCCTTCCTAAAACTCCTGATCGATCACCCAAAACGCAGCGCGGGCAAGCGCGCTCCTACAGCTCGAATGTCTGTAGAAACGCGGTTGCCCGCGAAGGTGTCAGTCCAAATCCGACAGGTAAAACCCTACTCGTGGTTAACCGCCACGCCCTTCAAATACGAAGCCGGTTCCGCGCCCATGTTTTCCAGCAATTTGGCGCTGTACCAGTCGATGAAATTCACCACGCCGAACTCGTAGGTCTTCGAATACGGCCCCGGCTGGTAAGCAACGGAGTTGATGCCGCGCTGATTTTCTTCAGCCAGACGGCGGTCCTGGTCGTTGGTGGCGTCCCAGACTTCACGCAGGCGCGCGACGTCGTAGTCCACGCCTTCGACGGCGTCCTTGTGCACCAGCCATTTGGTGGTGACCATGGTCTCCTGTGCGCTGACCGGCCACACGGTGAACACGATTACGTGGTCGCCCATGCAGTGGTTCCAGGAGTGAGGCAGGTGCAGGATGCGCATCGAGCCCAGGTCCGGGTTCTGGATGCGCCCCATCAGTTTTTTGCTGCCCTGCTTGCCGTCCATCGTCATCGAGACGGTGCCTTTGAGCAGCGGCATGCGCACTATGCGGTTGCGCAGGCCAAAGCTGGCGTGGGCGAAGGGAATCTTTTCCGCTTCCCAGGCGGCGGCGGATGCAGCAACGTGGTCCTTGAAGGCCTGGTCGGCGCGCGGGTCAGTGACGTCGTCCCACTCCAGCAAGGTGTTCAGCAGTTCGGGGTGCGACGCATTGCAGTGGTAGCACTCGCGGTTGTTTTCCAGCACCAGCTTCCAGTTGGCTTTTTCAATCAAGGTGGTTTGCACCGCCACCTTGGTGTTTTCCATGTCGTACGGTTCCATGTAGTGGTTCAGCGTCTGCAGGAACGCGTCGATGGCAGGCGGATTGCTCGCCATGCTGATGAAGATGTACCCGCCCGCGACCTTGCAGTGCACCGGCTTGAGGCCGAACTGCTTCATGTCGAAGTCTGCACCCATCTCGGTCCCGGCGTACAGCAGACGCCCGTCGAGTTCGTACGTCCACTGGTGATAAGGGCAAACCAGTTTGGCGACCTTGCCTTTTTCCTTGGTGCACAGGCGAGAGCCGCGGTGGCGGCAGACGTTATGGAATGCGTTGATCGATCCGTCCGGCGCACGCACGACCAGGATCGGGTTCTTGCCAATTTGAAGGGTGAGGAAGTTGCCCTTCGCCGGCACTTCGCAGGTCATGCCCGCGATCAGCCACTCTTTCTGAAAGATTTCCTGCATGTCGATTTCAAACAGCCGCTCATCGCTGTAGAAAGGCTGCGGCAGCGAGTAAGTCCGCTCGCGGGTATGCAGCATCTCGGCAGTCGCCTTGCGCGCAGGTTCCAGCGGATCGCCCAAGCTCAGAGTTGCGGTGACGTCCATCTTTCAAGTCCTCAGGCCGCGCTTTGCGCAGTCTACGAATGTGGCTGATACGGTGGGTGTGTAGCGAAGCACGCGAGGCGGCAGTGATTTCTGACGCTCAGGCCGATGGATAAAGAATCTGTAATGAATTGATGGCGAGTGTGGAGCCGGGCGCGACCTGAACCTTATCCATGGGCGACATGGCCGAATCCGTTTCCGACGGCCCGACCCCTATAGACCGGGGCTGGTCGCCATAAGTATGTGAATGTCGCTGATAGGTAAATAGGCGGCTCGCGCGTTACGCAGAATCGCCACCATAAGAGGCCGACCGTCGGCCGTGGAGAGTGAGTATGTCCCAGAGTTTCCTCAGCCCGGTCAATACCCAGACGTGGGCCAACGGCCGCCATTTGGTGCGGGTCGTCAAAGTGATCCAGGAAACCTGGGACGTGCGTACGTTCTGCTTCATGGCCGATCAGCCGATTCTGTTCTTCTTCAAACCCGGCCAGTTCGTCACCCTGGAGCTGGAAATCGACGGCGCGCCGATCATGCGCTCGTACACCATCTCCAGTTCACCCTCGGTGCCGTACAGCTTCTCCATTACCATCAAGCGCGTGCCCGGCGGCAAGGTTTCAAACTGGCTGCATGACACGTTGCACGAAGGTCAGGAGCTGGCGGTGCACGGCCCGGTGGGTCTGTTCAACGCCATCGACTTCCCCAATCCGAAAATCCTCTACCTCAGCGGCGGCGTCGGCATCACGCCGGTCATGTCCATGGCGCGCTGGTACTACGACACCAACGCCAACGTCGACATGGTCTTCGTGCACAGTTCGCGCTCGCCCAAGGACATCATCTACCACCGCGAGCTGGAACAGATGGCGTCGCGAATCAATAACTTCGCCCTGCACATCGTTTGTGAAAAGCACGGGCTGGGTGAGCCGTGGGCGGGTTATCGCGGTTATCTGAATCAGAAGATGCTCGAACTGATGGCACCGGATTTCATGGAGCGGGAAGTGTTCTGCTGCGGACCGACGCCGTACATGAGCGCGGTCAAGCGGTTGCTTGAAGCTAATGGTTTCAACATGGCGCAGTACCACGAAGAATCCTTCGGAGCGACGCCACCGGAAGCCCGCGCCGACGCCGTGGAGCACGCCGAACAGGCCGCCGATGCGCCGGATCTGGATGTTGCTGAATTGAATCAGGTTGAATTCACTGACACCGGCAAGAGCATCCGCGTAGCACCTGGGGAAACCGTCCATGCAGCGGCTGCCAAGCTCGGCCTGATGATTCC
Source organism: Pseudomonas sp. PS02290 (assembly GCF_029960075.1). Taxonomy (NCBI): domain Bacteria; kingdom Pseudomonadati; phylum Pseudomonadota; class Gammaproteobacteria; order Pseudomonadales; family Pseudomonadaceae; genus Pseudomonas; species Pseudomonas sp. PS02290. The sequence continues at coordinate 13,181 of NZ_JASCOY010000036.1, read as the reverse complement.
CAAAGCGTGCGGCATGGGCATCTGCGGGACGTGCAAGGTGATGAAACTGAGCGGGGAGGTCGAGATGGAGCACAACGGCGGCATCACCGATGACGACGTGGACGAAGGCTACATCCTGGCGTGCTGCAGCGTGCCGAAGGGGGATGTGCGGATTGAGTATTGAGGTCTGACGCGGGCGTCGAACTCTCCCCGCGTCTTGATGAGCCGACCCGGTTTCGAGTCGGCTCTGTAACGTCTTTTAAACTTTGAAGCGCGCAACCATCCCGTTCAAATCCACAGCCAGACGCGACAGCTCGTTGCTCGCTGCGCTGGTCTGATTGGCGCCGGTGGCGGACTGAGTCGACAGGTCGCGGATGTTGACCAGGTTGCGGTCCACTTCCCGTGCGACTTGGGCCTGCTCTTCCGCCGCGCTGGCGATGACCAGGTTGCGTTCGTTGATTTCCACAACGGCGCTGTTAATGGTGTCCAGCGCAAGGCCGGCGCCTTTGGCGATGTTCAGGGTGGATTCCGCACGCTCGGTGCTGCTGCGCATGGAGTTCACGGCCTGTTCGGTGCCGCCCTGAATGCTGCCGATCATACGCTCGATTTCGCTGGTCGATTGCTGGGTGCGGTGGGCGAGGGCGCGAACTTCGTCGGCGACCACCGCAAATCCGCGACCGGCTTCACCCGCGCGGGCAGCTTCGATGGCGGCGTTGAGGGCCAGCAGGTTGGTCTGATCCGCCAGGCCGCGAATCACATCCAGCACCTTGCCGATGTCACGGGACTCGTCCGCCAGATTGCCGATCAGCGTGGATGTGCTTTGCACGTCAGTGCTCATGCGTTCGATGGCGGTGACGGTTTCCTGCACCAGATCACGGCCATCGCTGGCGGACGTCGTAGCGTTCTTCGACGCTTCCGAGGTGCTCACAGCGTTGCGTGCGACTTCTTCCACGGCGCTGGTCATTTGGTTAACCGCAGTGGCGGCCTGTTCGATTTCGTCGTTTTGCTTGGAGAGGCCGCGCGCGCTTTCGTCGGTGACAGCGTTCAGCTCTTCGGCGGCCGAAGCAAGCTGGGTCGCCGAACCGGAAATGCGCTGCAGGGTGTCACGCAGCCTGGACTGCATCTTCAACATTGCGGCCAGCAAGCGGCCCGCTTCGTCAGTACCGTCCACCGTGATGGTGCGCGTCAGGTCGCCTTCGGCAATGTCCTCGGCAGCGTTCAATGCCGATGCGATAGGGCGGGTGATGCTGTTGGTCAGCAGCCAGGCGAACAGCAAGGTCAGCACGGTGGCAATGATCAGCAGCGTGACGACCATCGTGAAAGCCGTCGAGTACTGTTGAGTGGCCGTCGCACTGGCTTCATTGACCTGTTGGGTGTTCATCTCAATCAGCTTGGCCAGCACCACGTTCATCTGGTCCGAGTTGGTCTGCAGATCGGCGCTGAGCAGGCGGGTCAGCTCGGTCATGTCGTTGGCCTGACTCAGCGACTTCATGCGGCTTTCCAGTTGGCGATAGTCATTGAGCAACTGGACGTACTGGTCGTAGGCCGACTGCTCCGCTGGCTCGGAAATCAGCTTGACGTAGATGGCCCGGGCATCGTCGATCTGCTTGTTGCGCATGGCAAACAATTCAGTGGTTTTCTGCAGTGTGTCGGGATCGCGGTTGAGCATCAGGCGATAGGACAGAACACGCAGGCGAATGCTGCCTTCGGTCAATTTATCCAGCGCCTTGATGCTCGGCATGCTTTTGCTGGCCATGGCAACGTTGGCGGTATTGATCTTGTTCATCTGCGACAGGGCAAAGACGCCCAGAATCAGCATCAGCAGGCCAATGACGGAGAAGCCGAGAAAGGCGCGGGGCGCGATATTCAAATTACGTAGGGACATTACGGTTCCAGGGCGGCCGCGATCCATGCGAGGCGAGAGATAGAAGTGTCAGAGATGCATGGGTTATCGGTCGGCCCTGTGGGGACTTGATGCCACTGGTCTACGCTGTGCGGTTATGTCGCAGCCGGGTGATCTGACGAACAGCAGGAACAAGACCGTAAAAACGTAGTCAATCAGGGCCGTTATGCGTTTGCGGAATAGAGTGGTAGAGATGCTTGTTGGTCGGTGTAGCGGCTTGGATGCCCTGATTTCACTGGTAGCTAAAGTGACTTTTCTTTATCGTACGCGCCCTTTGAAATTTGCCTGAGATATCAAAATGTTGGAAGCATCCCTAAGCCAGTTGGAAAAGCTCGTCAGTGACCTGGTACAGCACAATCAGGAGCTGCAGAACACGAACGCGCGACTCGCCGAAGAGTTGAAGCAAGCCAGGGATGACAACGACAGTCTGCAGTTGAGTCTGATGGAGCAAGAAGAGAAACAGGGTGCGACGGCTGCGCGCATTCAGGCGCTGGTTGACCGCGCCACCAGTGCCAGCGCGGTTGACGCATGATCACGGATCAGGACGGCGCCAAGGTTATTTCCATCCTTGGCAACGACTACACGATCAAGGCACCTGCCGGCCAAGAGCAGACCCTGATGGATGCCGTGTCGATGCTGAAATCGGCATTGTTCGAAACCAAGCGCAGTTACCCGACGCTGATCGGCGATCGTCTGCTGGTGCTGGCGGCGCTGAATCTGTGCTCGAAGCAGATCGAACTCAAGCAGCAACACGCCGAAGCGCTTAGCCGTTATGAAGACAAGGTCAGCGCTACGGTCGAGGTGATCGAGAAGGTTATTGCTCAGGGGTGAGGCACCGGTTCAGTCCATCTGCAGGCTGCGGATGGGCTGCACCTACCAGTGAAGAGTAAGCCGCTTTCAGCTCCCCATCACCAACCGAATGTCCGCTGCCAGTTCCCGCACTCGGGCCTCTTCGGTGTCCCACGAGCACATGAAGCGCGCGCCGCCATTGCCGATGAAGGTGTAGAAGCGCCAGCCCCTCGCGGTCAACGCAGCAATGGCCGCTTCCGACAGTTGCAGGAACACGCCGTTGGCCTGCACCGGAAACATTAATTCAACGCCCGGAATATCTTTCACCAGATCCGCCAGCAACTGTGCGCAGCTGTTGGCGTGGCGTGCGTGCTTGAGCCAGGCGTCGTTTTCCAGCAAACCCACCCAAGGCGCTGACAAGAAGCGCATCTTCGAGGCCAGTTGACCGGCCTGCTTGCAGCGGTAGTCGAAGTCTTCAGCGAGCTTGTGGTTGAAGAACAGAATCGCCTCGCCCACTGCCATGCCGTTTTTGGTGCCGCCGAAGCACAGTACGTCAACGCCAGCCTTCCAGGTCAGCTCGGCAGGCGAGCAACCGAGAAACGCACAGGCATTGGCAAAGCGGGCGCCGTCCATGTGCAGGTTCAGGCCCAGCTCCTTGCAGGTCTCGCTGATGGCTTTGAGCTCTTCCGGCTGATACACACTGCCCACTTCCGTGGCCTGGGTCAGCGTGACGACGCGGGGTTTTGGATAGTGGATATCGGCGCGTTTGAGCGCGACTTCCCGGATGGAATCAGGCGTCAGCTTGCCGTTCTCGCTGCGTGCGGTCAGCAGTTTGGAGCCGTTGGAGAAGAATTCCGGTGCGCCGCATTCGTCCGTTTCGACGTGGGCGGTTTCCGAGCAGATGACGCTGTGGTAACTCTGGCAGAGCGATGACAGCGCCAGGGAGTTGGCCGCCGTGCCGTTGAAGGCGAAAAACACCTCGCAGTCTGTTTCGAACAACTGACGGAATTGATCGGCCGCGCGCGCTGTCCACTGGTCGTCGCCATAGGCACGCTGGTGTCCGTGGTTGGCTTGCTCCATGGCCGCCCACGCTTCCGGGCAGATTCCCGAATAGTTGTCGCTGGCAAACTGCTGGCTTTGGTCTGACATGGCCGGTTCCCTGTAATCGAAGGCTGCGACTGTAACCAAAGTTGATCGGTTTGGTCATGCATTCTTGCGTCAGAAAATTCAGCCAGACAGCGAAGCAATATGAGCGAACCGAAATCAATGACCACACCCGGGCGGAATCGCGCGCTGGACCTGCTCAAGTGGCTGGCGATGCTAAGCATGGTGATGGATCACCTGCGCTACGTCGGCTGGCACGCCAATTGGCTGTACGTGCCGGGGCGTCTGGCGTTCCCGTGGTTTTGCCTGGCGATCGCGGTCAACGTCGTACGTACTGGCCAGCACGATGTGGAGGCTTCGATCAAGTGGAAATACCTGACGTGGCTGGCGGTGTTTTCCGCGGTCGCGGAGCTGCCATATCGGATTTACATGGCCGGTGAGGTCACCACGCTCAATGTGCTGCCTACGCTGGCGTTGGGTTTGCTGGTCGCGCAGGGTGGATTGAGTCGCTCATGGCCGGCGAGGGGCTTGGGTATCGCTGCTTTGGCTGTTGGGGTTCTGTTTGGTCCGCAGTTGATGTTCGGCATGTATGGGGTGTTGCTGCCTCTGGCGTTTGTGCTCGTGCTGCGCACTTCCATATGGCTGGCGATTGCGCCGGGGATCGTCTGTTTATTGAGCAACGAGTGGCCGAAGATTATCGATGGCATGCTATGGGGCGACCCGATTTCCATCGGTGCGCTGGTGGCCTGTTTGCTGGCGCCACTGTTAGGGTTAGCGATTCTGCGCGGGCGCCCGGCATTCGGAGTGTGGCCGATGCGGCGGTGGGCGTACCTGATTTATCCGGTGCATTTTTTGCTGTTGTTTGGACTGCGGCAGATCATCGAATGACGGTGATGTGGCAGGCAGGTACTCAGCGTGTATGCCCTTGGTTTTGCGTTCCGACCTCCGACGCCTGCCCGGCTAAAGCCGGTCCTACTGACCGCGCGCATATCTTCAGTGGGACCGGCTTCAGCCGGGAAGAGGCCCGTGTGAGCGCCGTCGATTTCGCGGTTTCGCTGTAGACAAACCGCCGTCCCCGCCCGTATCTTCCACCTCAGGCCACCGCAGTGGCCAGCGTCGCTCGGACGGTTCCGGGCGCTTACGTCTTCAGAGGTTTCCATGGCAGACCAAGGTTCGCCGCGCCGTTTTGCGCGCATCGATCGACTCCCTCCTTACGTGTTCAACATCACCGCCGAGCTGAAAATGGCTGCGCGTCGTCGTGGTGAGGACATCATCGACCTGAGCATGGGCAACCCCGATGGGGCAACGCCGCCGCACATTGTCGAGAAACTGGTCACCGTCGCCCAACGTGAAGACACTCACGGCTACTCGACTTCGCGTGGCATCCCGCGTCTGCGTCGGGCGATTTCCAGCTGGTACAAAAAACGCTACGACGTGGACATCGATCCCGAAGACGAAGCTATCGTCACCATCGGCTCTAAAGAGGGCCTGGCGCATTTGATGCTCGCTACGCTGGATCAGGGCGACACGGTTCTGGTGCCGAACCCCAGTTACCCGATTCACATCTATGGTGCCGTTATCGCCGGCGCTCAGGTGCGCTCCGTGCCACTGGTGCCAGGCGTGGACTTTTTCGCTGAACTGGAAAAAGCCATTCGCGGCTCGATCCCCAAGCCGAAGATGATGATCCTGGGTTTCCCGTCCAACCCGACCGCCCAATGTGTCGAGCTGGATTTCTTTGAGCGCGTCGTTGCCCTCGCCAAACAGTACGACGTGCTGGTGGTTCACGACCTGGCCTACGCCGACATCGTCTACGACGGCTGGAAAGCTCCGTCGATCATGCAGGTGCCGGGCGCCAAGGACATCGCCGTCGAATTCTTCACCCTGTCCAAGAGTTACAACATGGCGGGCTGGCGCATCGGCTTCATGGTCGGCAACCCGGAACTGGTCAACGCCCTGGCGCGGATCAAGAGCTACCACGACTACGGCACGTTCACGCCGCTGCAAGTGGCCGCCATCGCCGCGCTGGAAGGTGATCAGCAATGCGTGCTCGACATCGCCGAGCAGTACCGCCAGCGCCGTAACGTGCTGGTTAAAGGCCTGCACGAACTGGGCTGGATGGTCGAAAACCCGAAAGCGTCGATGTACGTCTGGGCCAAGATACCCGAGGCTTACGCGCACCTGGGGTCGCTGGAATTCGCCAAGAAGCTGCTCGCCGAAGCCAAAGTCTGCGTTTCGCCTGGTGTCGGTTTTGGTGAATATGGCGATGACCACGTTCGCTTTGCGCTTATCGAGAATCAGGACCGCATCCGTCAGGCCGTGCGGGGTATTCGCAGCATGTTCCGGGCTGACGGATTGGTTACGCAAAAAGCCTGACGGTCGTCACTCATTTGCCGAGGTCATGACCTGACCTCGGCACATCCGGCAGCGGCACACGCTTGAGGATCGGCAATGACGCTGATTCGGGACGAGTGGTGATGCCATAGACGATCGACAGCTCGTTGGATCCGCTTTCTACATAGTAATCACCGGGCGCGGCACATCGGATTGCTTCGGCTTCCGTGACGGTTGTTGAGTAGCTGCGCCCTTCAACGGTGCGAATGTTGACCGAGACTTGGCGGTCTTCAGACACTCTGAAAGTCCTGTCCATCACAATGTCTTCTTCAGAGGGGCTTGCGTGAAAAGTCGAGCCTTTGGGAAGGTACAGCGCAAGATCCGATTCGACAGACTGCGGTGCCGCGATGGGTGGTATTTCCCATAGATAGATGTCGGCGACCAGCTCAGCGTTCGGATAGGAAATGATCTTGAGAATGACCGAATAGTAACCGCCGTCCTGGTGAACGATGTCTTGGGGGGTGGCATAAAGCCTGGCGTCACTCACTGAAACAGTGGACGAAAGAACTACATCCGAATCTTCGACGTAGACGGCAAGCAGCGCCTCAGACTCGCTCAGTTCCCGAATAATCCTCAGTTTGACCGAGCCTTCTATATCCACCGTATGAAACACGCCTTGAGTCAGAAAGAGCAGCAGCTCCGTAGCGGGTCCCTGCCGACAGACGTTTTTCCCCCTTAGCTTTTTCCATAACTGCGGAGTTAGCGTATGCGACCTTGCGATTGTGCCCATGATCATTCCCTTGAGTGAGTGGCTGTCAGCCGTTCCGTTGGCTCAAAAGTAAGCCCGTCATTGCTATTTGAATACTGTCAGTTTTGACAGTCCCCGTGCCCATTGGCCTGAGGTGTTGCGGCGTGCCGAGGATTCGCGGCGGGCTCAGGACCGACAGTCTGCGGCGCGCAGAGCCGCGCAAATCCCGCTCCCCGTTAACCCATGTCGTAAACGCGCCTTTGTGTGGCGCGCGCAGGCATCTGGGCTGTCGGCGTCAGCCATACCATCGTGGCCAAAGGGCAGTTCAAGGCCCTGTCGATCATTCAGGCGCCGCGCCGCCGCTGGGAGAACCGCGATGTTCAGCAAGCAAGACCAGATCCAGGGTTATGACGATGCACTGTTGGCGGCAATCAGTGCCGAGGAGCAGCGTCAGGAAGACCACATCGAGCTGATCGCCTCGGAGAACTACACCAGCAAGCGCGTGATGCAGGCCCAGGGCAGCGGCTTGACCAACAAATACGCCGAGGGTTATCCCGGCAAGCGTTACTACGGCGGTTGCGAGCACGTCGACAAGGTCGAGCAACTGGCGATCGATCGCGCCAAGCTGCTGTTTGGTGCCGACTACGCCAACGTCCAGCCGCACTCCGGTTCGTCGGCCAACAGCGCGGTTTACCTGGCGCTGCTGCAAGCGGGCGACACATTGCTGGGGATGAGCCTGGCCCATGGCGGTCACCTGACCCACGGCGCCAAAGTGTCGTCCTCGGGCAAGCTGTACAACGCCGTTCAATACGGCATCGACGTTGCCACCGGCCTGATCGATTACGACGAAGTCGAGCGACTGGCGGTCGAGCACAAGCCGAAGATGATCGTGGCCGGTTTCTCGGCCTACTCCAAAACCCTGGATTTCCCGCGCTTTCGTGAGATCGCCGACAAAGTGGGCGCGCTGCTGTTTGTGGACATGGCTCACGTGGCCGGTCTGGTCGCTGCCGGTTTGTACCCGAACCCGCTGCCGTACGCCGATGTGGTCACCACCACCACTCACAAAACCCTGCGCGGCCCCCGTGGCGGGTTGATCCTGGCCAAGGCGAACGAAGAGATCGAGAAGAAGCTCAATTCCGCCGTGTTCCCGGGTGCCCAGGGCGGCCCGCTGATGCATGTGATTGCCGGCAAGGCCGTGTGCTTCAAGGAAGCCATGGAGCCCGGTTTCAAAGCCTATCAACAGCAAGTGATTGATAACGCACAGGCCATGGCGCAGGTGTTCATTGATCGCGGTTACGACGTCGTGTCGGGCGGGACCGACAATCACCTGTTCCTCGTCAGCCTGATTCGTCAGGGCCTGACCGGGAAAGACGCCGACGCGGCGCTGGGTCGAGCGCACATCACCGTCAACAAGAACGCCGTGCCGAACGATCCGCAATCGCCGTTCGTGACGTCGGGCCTGCGTATCGGCACCCCTGCGGTGACCACGCGCGGATTCAAAGTTACCCAGTGCATCACGCTGGCCGGCTGGATCTGCGACATTCTCGACAATCTCGGCGACGCCGATGTCGAGGCCAATGTTGCCGAGCAGGTCGCCGCGCTGTGCGCCGATTTCCCGGTTTACCGCTGAGTCAGGAGTCGCACCATGCAGCATTACTCGGGCTTCGGCCTCTTCAAACACTCCCTCAGCCACCACGAAAACTGGCAGCGCATGTGGCGCACGCCGACCCCGAAAAAGGTCTACGACGTGGTCATCGTCGGCGGCGGCGGACACGGTCTGGCGACAGCCTATTACCTGGCGAAAGAGCACGGCATCACCAACGTGGCCGTGGTCGAAAAAGGTTGGCTGGGCGGCGGTAATACCGCACGCAACACCACCATCGTGCGCTCCAACTACCTGTGGGACGAATCCGCGCACTTGTACGAACACGCGATGAAACTGTGGGAAGGCCTGTCCCAGGACATCAACTACAACGTCATGTTTTCCCAGCGCGGCGTATACAACCTGTGCCACACCCTGCAGGACATGCGTGATTCCGAGCGCCGCGTCAGCGCCAATCGCCTCAACGGTGTCGACGGCGAGTTGCTCAACGGCAAGCAAGTGTCTGAAGAAATTCCGTACCTCGACTGCTCGAAAAACACCCGTTACCCGATCATCGGCGCAACGGTGCAGCGTCGCGGCGGTGTCGCGCGTCATGACGCCGTGGCCTGGGGCTACGCCCGTGCCGCTGATGCGTTGGGCGTGGACTTGATTCAGCAGACCGAAGTGACCGGCTTCCGCAAGGAAAACGGCGTGTGCATCGGCGTCGAAACCAACAAGGGCTTCATTGGCGCCAAACGCGTCGGTGTGGTGACGGCAGGCAACTCCGGCCACATGGCCAAGCTCGCTGGCTTCCGTCTGCCGGTGGAATCCCATCCGTTGCAGGCGCTGGTGTCGGAGCCGATCAAGCCCATCATCGACAGCGTGATCATGTCCAACGCCGTACACGGTTACATCAGCCAGTCCGACAAGGGCGACCTGGTGATCGGTGCCGGCATCGACAGCTGGGTCGGCTACGGCCAGCGCGGCTCTTACCCGGTGATCGAACACACCATTCAGGCCATCGTCGAGATGTTCCCGGTGCTCTCGCGGGTGCGCATGAACCGCCAGTGGGGCGGCATCGTCGACACCACGCCGGACGCCTGCCCGATCATTTCCAAAACGCCTGTCCCGAACATGTTCTTCAACTGCGGTTGGGGCACCGGTGGCTTCAAGGCCACCCCGGGCTCGGGCAACGTGTTTGCCGCCAGCCTGGCCAAGGGCGAAATGCACCCGCTGGCCAAACCCTTCTCAATCGACCGGTTCCACAACGGCGCGTTGATCGACGAACACGGCGCTGCAGCCGTAGCCCACTAACAGAGGACTTTTCCCATGTTGCATATCTTCTGTCCTCACTGTGGCGAACTGCGCTCCGAAGAGGAATTCCACGTCTCCGGTCAGGCCCACATCCCGCGTCCGCTGGACCCGGCCGCCTGCACCGACGAAGAGTGGGGCGACTACATGTTCTTTCGCGACAACCCGCGCGGTCTGCACCACGAACTGTGGATTCACGCAGCGGGCTGCCGTCAGTACTTCAACACCACGCGTGACACCGTGACCTACGAAATTCTCGAAACCTATCCGATCGGCACGCAGCCGCAGTTCGTCAATCCGGCGCCCGCGATCAGAAAGGGGGATCAGGTATGAGCCAGTCCAATCGCCTGCCCAACGGCGGCCGCATCGATCGCAGCAAGGTCCTGAATTTCAACTTCAACGGCCAGACGTACCAAGGCTTCGAAGGCGACACCCTGGCCGCCGCCTTGCTTGCCAACGGCGTCGACATCATTGGTCGCAGCTTCAAGTATTCCCGTCCTCGCGGCATCTTCGCGGCGGGTTCCGAAGAGCCGAATGCCGTGCTGCAGATCGGCGCCACCGAAGCCACGCAGATCCCCAACGTGCGCGCCACGCAACAGGCGCTTTACTCGGGCCTCGTCGCGACCAGCACCAACGGCTGGCCGAGCGTGAACACCGACATGATGGGCATTCTCGGCAAGGTCGGCGGCAAGCTGATGCCGCCGGGCTTCTACTACAAAACCTTCATGTACCCGCAGTCGTTCTGGATGACTTACGAGAAGTACATCCGCAAGGCAGCGGGCCTGGGGCGTTCGCCGACCGAGCTGGATCCGGACACCTACGACAACATGAACCAGCACTGCGATGTGCTGGTGGTCGGCGCCGGCCCAGCAGGTCTGGCCGCCGCACTGGCCGCTGCGCGCAGCGGTGCTCGGGTCATCCTGGCGGACGAGCAGGAAGAATTCGGCGGCAGCCTGCTGGACAGCCGCGAAAGTCTGGACGGTAAACCGGCAGCGGAATGGGTAGCGACGGTGGTGGCCGAACTCAAAGGCCTGCCCAACGTGACCCTGTTGCCGCGCGCCACGGTGAACGGCTATCACGACCACAATTTCCTGACCATTCACGAGCGGCTGACCGATCATTTGGGCGATCGCGCGCCGATTGGCCAGGTGCGTCAGCGCATGCACCGGGTTCGCGCCAAGCGCGTGGTGCTGGCGACCGGCACCCACGAGCGTCCGCTGGTTTACGGCAACAATGATGTGCCGGGCAACATGCTGGCCGGCGCGGTCTCCACGTACGTGCGTCGTTATGGCGTGGCGGCGGGCAAGAAACTGATCCTGTCGACCAACAATGATTACGCGTACCGCGTGGCGCTGGACTGGCTTGATGCCGGCCTGCATGTGGTGGCCGTCGCCGATGCGCGTCACAACCCGCGCGGTGCGTTGGTGGAAGAAGCCCGCGCCAAAGGCATTCGGATCCTGACCGGCAGCGCCGTGGTGGAAGCCCGTGGCAGCAAGCGTGTCAGTGCCGCCCGCGTGGCCGCCATCGACGTCAAAGGCCACAAGGTCGCCAGCCCGGGCGAGTGGCTCGACTGCGATCTGGTCGCCAGCTCCGGTGGCTACAGCCCGATCGTTCACTTGGCTTCGCACCTCGGCGGAAAACCGGTCTGGCGCGAGGACATCCTCGGTTTTGTGCCGGGCGAAGCGCCGCAGAAACGCGTCTGCGTTGGCGGTGTCAATGGCGTCTACGCCTTGGGCGACTCGCTGGCCGACGGTTTTGAAGGCGGTGTTCGTGCCGCCAGTGAAGCCGGTTTCAAACCGGTCGAAGGCGTACTGCCCAAAGCCCTGAGCCGTGTGGAAGAACCGACCTTGGCGCTGTTCCAGGTACCGCACGAAAAAGGTACTGCGCGGGCGCCGAAGCAATTCGTCGACCTGCAGAACGACGTCACCGCGGCGGCCATCGAACTGGCGACCCGCGAGGGTTTCGAGTCCGTCGAGCACGTCAAACGCTACACCGCGCTGGGTTTCGGTACCGACCAGGGCAAGCTCGGCAACGTCAACGGCCTGGCCATTGCGGCTCGCTCGCTGAACGTGTCGATCCCGGAAATGGGCACCACCATGTTCCGCCCGAACTACACGCCGGTGACCTTCGGCGCCATTGCCGGGCGTCACTGCGGTCACGTCTTCGAGCCTGTGCGCTTCACCGCGCTGCACGCCTGGCACGTGAAGAACGGCGCTGAATTCGAAGATGTAGGGCAGTGGAAACGTCCGTGGTACTTCCCGAAAGCCGGTGAAGACATCCACGCCGCCGTACGCCGCGAATGCAAGGCCGTGCGCGACAGCGTCGGCCTGCTGGACGCATCGACGCTGGGCAAGATCGACATTCAAGGCCCGGATGCCCGTGAGTTTCTGAACCGCATCTACACCAACGCCTGGACCAAGCTCGATGTGGGCAAGGCGCGTTACGGCCTGATGTGCAAGGAAGACGGCATGGTCTTCGACGACGGCGTCACCGCCTGCATCGCCGACAACCACTTCATCATGACCACCACAACCGGCGGCGCCGCACGCGTGCTGCAGTGGCTGGAAATTTATCAACAGACCGAATGGCCGGACCTGAAGGTGTACTTCACCTCCGTCACCGACCACTACGCGACCCTGACGCTGTCGGGCCCGAACAGCCGCAAGCTGCTCAGCGAAGTGACCGACATCGACCTGGGCCGTGAAGCGTTTCCGTTCATGACCTGGAAAGAAGGGCTGGTGGGCGGAGTACCGGCGCGGGTGTTCCGGATTTCGTTTACCGGAGAGCTCTCCTACGAGGTGAACATCCAGGCCGACTACGCCATGGGCGTTCTGGAAAAAATCGCCGAAGCGGGCAAGCAGTACAACCTGACCCCGTACGGCACTGAAACCATGCACGTCCTGCGGGCCGAGAAGGGCTTCATCATCGTCGGCCAGGACACCGACGGCTCGATGACCCCGGACGATTTGAACATGGGCTGGTGTGTCGGCCGTACCAAGCCGTTCTCGTGGATCGGCCAGCGTGGCATGAACCGTGAGGATTGCGTGCGGGAAGATCGCAAGCAACTCGTAGGCCTCAAGCCAATTGATCCGAACAAGTGGCTGCCGGAAGGCGCGCAACTGGTGTTCGATCCGAAGCAGTCGATCCCGATGAAGATGGTCGGCCACGTGACGTCGAGTTACGCGGCGAACTCGCTGGGTTATTCGTTTGCCATGGGTGTGGTGAAGGGCGGGCTGAAGCGCATGGGCGAGCGGGTGTTTGCGCCGCTGGCGGATGGATCGGTGATCGAGGCGGAGATTGTGTCCTCGGTATTCTTCGATCCGAAGGGTGATCAGCAGAACGTGGAGTAAGTCTTGGCTTGCTTACATCCCTGTGGGAGTGAGCTTGCTCGCGATGGCGTGAGATCAGGCTCACATCTGGTGACTGATACACCG
>NZ_JASCOY010000035.1:0-51508 GCF_029960075.1 Pseudomonas sp. PS02290 | reverse complement strand
CTTATAAGTAACTTTTTGAAAAAAAACCACCACCTCGGCGCCAAAGGCCCGGACATCGACCAGATCGTCCCCCTCCCCCCCGCCAAACTCCCCGATTGGGACGAAACGTTCGAATGGAAGCGCAAACGCGACGCCGCCGTGCCTCCTTCTCCGCCTAGCGAAGAATTGATCGCGCGAATGTGCGAGGAGAAAGGGCTTGATCCCGCTACCGGCTGGCCGTTGAGTGGGTTGAGGTAATATTCCTCGCTACATAAGTAATCAAAGCAAATAGTAAACACAAGGAATGATATGAACTACTTCGGATCAGCAGCGTTATTAATAGTGCTGTCTTTGACAGGCTGCGACGCGAGCGATACCAAAATTACGAGACTCGTTCCTGAAAAAGCCGATTACGACGCTGCTTTCAAGCATCTGGAGTTCGAATGTATTCATGAGGCTGATCGCCTACCCCCATTGGATCCCGACGCCGAACTGTTGTATCGCTATGGGTTGCATCTCGAACAAATAAAGGGGCCGAAGCAATTTGATCTTGCTGCGCGCTATTACAGAATTTCGGCTGCACACGGTCATTACCGCGCAGCCACTAATTTGCAAGCTCTGCTATCACAAGAATTAACAACTGCCACGCAGCCAGCGAAAGAAACAATAAACTTAGTAGAAGGGTTAATGAAGGATCATATACCCGGTGCATTCTACGATATGGGGCATTACTTGGAGCTTGGCTATGGCGTTAAGCAAGATCCATCCGCCGCACGCTATTACTTCCGACGCTCCGCCGAGCTGGGAAACCCTGAAGCACAATATTACGTCGCCGAGTTGCTGGTGCGAATTAAAGGAGCCGGGATAGTAGCGTCCCAGATGCGGCGCTGCGCAATGGAGCAAAACCATCCTAAAGCGGCATTTGCTTATGGCATCGCGCGACAAAACCAGAGGGAATACCGTGCAGCCTTGGAGGCGTATCAGATTTCCGTAACAGCAGGCTATCCTACCAGCGCGCTGATACTTGAAGATGGCTTCAAAGTGATTAACCCAGAGAGTAATGATTATCTGGGCGTAGAGGAAGACTTGGAGAGATCCTACCGTTACGAACTGATCGGGGCTTTCCTGAGCAGATACGAACACCTCGGCGCCAAGGTCCCCGACATCGACCAAATCGTCCCCCTCCCCCCAGCCAAACTCCCCGAGTGGGACGAAACATTCGAATGGAAGCGCAAGCGCGACGCTGCCGTAACTCCGCCGCCACCCAGCGAAGAACTGATCGCGCGGATGTGTGAGGAGAAAGACCTTGATCCAGCAACGGGCTGGCCGTTGAGCGGATTGAAGTAATAGCACTCGGCGCAGATTGTCGGCTACATGTACTAGCGCGCTTGCCCGCGAATGGGGCCAGCCAGACAAAATCCATTTCGCAGACAGATCGCCTTCGCGAGCAAGCTCACTCCTACAGTGGCTTGTGTCGGCCAAAGTTTGAGGGTGAGACGCGGAACCTGTGGGAGTGAGCTTGCTCACGAATGCGACGGGTCAGGCAAATTCCCCATCACTGACACACCGCCTTCGCGAGCAAGGTGAAGCGCCACCCCGGTCGCCCCCACAGAGTGCTACGGCGCAGGGGAAAAAGTGGATCGCAGCAAGATCAAAAAGATCAACAAGCCTCCATCACAAAGGCCGATCCACCCCAACATCCCGACGCACTTCAACCGCCTCCTCCGGCCCAGCCGCTTCAGGTTCAGCAGCCACTTCCTCATCCATAATCGCCACCGGTCGCACGACGCCTTCACCCGACGCCACAACCCGCTCCACCATCTCTGGCTGCACTTCAGATTCAGCCGCCACATCCGGCGCCACATCCGACGAAACCTCAGGCTCAACGTCCTGCATCTGATCCTGCACCACCTGCTCATCAACCCGAGGGTCAAGGGCAACTACCAGCGGGGAGCTGGACATGCTGTCGGGCATCGCGATGTGGTGCAGCGGGGCGTCTTCGACCTGGTGCAGGTTGGTGACGGCTTTCGGACGAATACGCAGCACCAGCACAAGCGCCACGAAGCAGACGAAGGCGTAGAGCATGTTGCTGCCGAACATCTTCATCAGCACGCCGGACACCAGGGGGCCGGCACTGGCGCCGACGCCGTACGTCATCAGCAGCATGGCGGTCAGGGACACGCGGCGTTCGCCTTCGACGTGGTCGTTGGAGAAGGCCACGGCCAGCGGGTACAGGGAAAACTGCAGCAGCGAGGCCAGGAATCCCACCGCCAGCAACAGCTCCATCGGCACGCTGGGGAGGATCGCCAGGGGCAGCGAGGCCAGCACCAGCAAACCTGCTACGCCGCGAATCAGCCAGGCGCGGTCGTAGCGGTCTGACAGCTTGCCCAGCGGTCCTTGCACGATAAGGCCCGCGCCGATGCAGCTGGCCATAAACAGGCCGACATGCTCGGTCGACAGCCCCTGTTGCGCGGCATACAACGGCGCCAGACCGTAGAACGAGCCGATGATCATGCCGGCGCTCAACACGGTGGTCAGGGATTGCGGCACCCGGCGCATGAAGAACAGCGGTTCCAGCGGTGCCGGGTGCATCGGTGCCGGGTGAATGCTGCGGGTCATTGCCACGGGCACGAGGCAGAGGGCAAAACACATCGCCACGAGCATCAGCAGCTCAGGGCCCAGTTGCGGGTGGATGACCAGAATCAGCTGGCCGAGCACCAGCCCGAGGTACGACGCGATCATGTAGAGGCTGAACACCGTGCCGCGCTGCTTGGGCGAGGCCTGCTCGTTGAGCCAGCTCTCGATGACCATGTACTGGCACATCATGCCCAGGCCGACAATCATCCGCAGGAAAATCCACGCCGGCAGGTAGTCGAACAGCCCGTGGCCCAGCACCGCCGCGCCGACGATCCCGGCGCAGGTCGCGTACGCGCGAATGTGCCCGATCCGGCCGATCAGCCGGTGGCCGATCTTGCCGCCCAAGGCCAGACCGACATAGTTCGCGGCCATCAACGCACCCACCCATAGGCCATCGACCTGATCGGCGGCCAGACGCAAGGCAAGGTAGGTGCTGAGCAGGCCCGAGCCGATCAACATCATCAGCGAGGCAAAATACAGCGCTCGAAAGGACTTCCAGATTTGGCGCATAGCTTTCCAAAAGACGGAAACCCTCGATTCCAGAGGATTTCCGAACAGCGATTCTTAAGCCTGAGCGGCCAGAACGCGGCGCTCCCAGGGGGTGATTTCGTTGAAGAAGCTGGTCAGTTCCAGGGTCTTCGACGCGACGTAGCCTTCGATGAATTCGGCACCAAACAGTTCCTTGGCCAACGAGCTGCGAGTCAGACGTTCCAGGGCAGCGTGCAGGGTACATGGCAACGACAGATTATCGGGCACAACGAACTCGCCCTGGATCGGCGGTGACGGTTCCAGCGCGTGCTCGATGCCATAAAGCCCCGCAGCGAGACTGGCCGCAATGGCCAGATACGGGTTGGCGTCGGCGCCGGGCAGACGGTTCTCGACCCGACGGGCGACCGGTGCGCTGGCCGGAATGCGCAGCCCCGCCGAGCGATTGTCGTGGGACCAGCACGCGTTGTTCGGCGAGGCGAACGGATGGCACAGGCGCTGATAGGAGTTGACGTTGGGCGCAAACAACGCGGTGAAATCGGCCATCGCCGCCTGCTGCCCGCCGATGAAGTGATGGAACAGCTCGGTCGTCCCGCCCTGCTCATCGCTGAAGATGTTCTGGCCTGTGATGGTGTCGACCACGCTCTGGTGAATGTGCATCGAACTGCCGGGGGTGTGCGCCAGCGGTTTGGCCATGCACACCACGATCAGGCCGTGCTTGAGCGCGACTTCCTTGAGCATGTGTTTGAACAGAAATGTCTGGTCGGCCAGCAGCAGCGGATCGCCGTGCAGCAGATTGATCTCGAACTGGCTGACGCCCATCTCGTGCATGACGGTGTCGCGGGGCAGGCCAAGCGCAGCCATGCAGGCGTAGACCTCTTTGAAGAACGGCCGCAGGCCGTTGTTGGAACTGATGCTGAACGCCGACTGGCCGTCCTCGCGACGACCGTCCAGACCGACCGGCGGCTGGAAGGGCTGGCTCGGATCCGGGTTGGCGGCGAAGACGAAGAACTCAAGCTCAGTGGCCACCACCGGTGACCAGCCATGCCGGGCGTAGCGGGCGATCACAGACTTGAGCTGGCCGCGGGTGGACAGCGGCGACGGCTGGCCGTCGAGCTCGTCGGCGTCGCAGATTGCGAGGGCGCGAGGCTCGTCGCTCCACGGCAGACGGTGGATCTGCTGCGGGTCGGCGATCAAGGCCAGGTCGCCGTCGTCGCTGCCGTAGAATTTTGACGGCGGGTAGCCGCCCATGATGCATTGCAGCAGCACGCCCCGCGCCAACTGCAACCGACGGCTTTCGAGAAAGCCCTCCCCGGTCATCACCTTCCCTCGTGGCACGCCGTTCAGATCCGGCGTGACGCATTCAATTTCATCAATGCCCATCAGTCGCTGCGCGAGTGAATGGTGGTCATCGCTGCTCATGACTCAAATCCTTTTTATGGGGCAGGCCGCAGGGCGGCAAGGCGTACAAAATAAGCGTCAGGCGTTCGGAATATCAAGCGCATCTTTGCAGCATGGCGGGTTGGCCGGGTTCTTGCTTTTTTCGGTGCCATAGCGCCGCAAACGCCATTTCGATGACGGCGAGCGTTCGACGACGCCAGCCATCACAGCGCGGGCGTTTCGCCGTGCGTCAACGCGCACAGCCCGCAGCGCGTCAGAGAGCACAGGAAGCTTATGAGTAAAACGATCCCGGTCACCCAGCCGCTGCTGCCTCCGCTGGAAGAGTTCATGCCGTATCTGCAGCAGATATGGGACAGCAAGCGCCTGACCAACGCCGGGCCGTTCCATGAAAAGCTGGAGAAAGACCTGGCCGCGTACCTGGGCGTCGACCACTTGTGCCTGTTTTCCAACGGCACGCTGGCGCTGCTCACGGCGTTGCAAGCGTTGCGCGTGACCGGCGAAGTTATCACCACGCCCTACTCGTTTGTCGCCACCGCCCATTCGCTGCTGTGGAACGGGCTCAAACCGGTGTTCGTCGACATCGCGCCGGGCACCTTCAACCTCGACCCTGACCGCATCGAAGAAGCCATCACCCCGGCAACCACCGCGATCATGCCGGTGCATTGCTATGGCATGCCGTGTGACGTCGACCGCATCCAGCAGATCGCCGACCGCTACGGCCTGAAAGTGATCTACGACGCCGCCCACGCCTTCGGTGTGCAGCACCAGGGGCAAAGCCTGCTGCGCAACGGCGACCTGTCGGTGCTCAGCTTCCACGCCACCAAAGTCTTCAACACCTTCGAGGGCGGCGCGATTGTCTGCCCGGACGCGAAAACCAAAAAACGCATCGATTACCTGAAGAACTTCGGTTTCGCCGATGAAGTGACCGTCGTTGCCCCCGGCATCAACGGCAAGATGAGCGAGATCAACGCCGCGTTCGGCCTGTTGCAGCTCAACTACATCGATGGCGCGCTGGAACGCAGAAAGCAGATCGACACGATGTACCGCGAAGCACTGACGCAAATACCGGGCATCGATTTGCTCTGGAGCCCCGGCGAGCATCACAACTATTCGTACTTCCCGGTGCTGGTGGGCGACGCCTTCCCCATCAGCCGAGACGCCTTGTTCGAGCGCTTTCGCGAGCAGGACATTCTGGTCCGGCGCTATTTCTACCCGTTGATCTCGTCTTTCCCGATGTACCGCAGCCTGGAATCCGCCAAACCGGACCGCCTGCAGGTGGCGAGCGATGTGTCGAATCGGGTTCTGTGCCTGCCGATCTTCGATAGCCTCACCCCGGATGAATTCGCCCGCATCATCGCGATCATGCAGACGGTGCTGGCCGAGCACCGCTGAGCCGCGCCCACATTCACATCGCCGGTCCGCCCCATGAGCGTGAACCGGCGCCCGTCATCCGTCGCAAGGTAACCCGATGAGCGCTTCACGCCTGGTCAGCATCGTCATTCCCGCCTACAAACCCACGTACTTCGAGTTGGCGCTGCGCAGCGCTTTTGCGCAGGACTACGATCAGCTGGAGATCGTGATCTGCGACGACTGTCGTGACGGCGGCATTCGCGCGCTGGTGGATCAGTTGACGCCGGAAAGCCCGTTCCCGATTCGTTATTTCTTCAACGAACATTCGCTGGGCGAAGCGCTGAACGGCGCACGCGGGGTCAGGGAGGCGCGGGGCGAGTACATCAAGTTTCTCTACGACGACGACCTGCTGGAGCCCGAGTGTGTCAGTGCGCTGGTCGAGCTGCTGCATGGCCATCCGGACATCACCCTCGCCGCCTCCACCCGACGCCTGATCGACGAAAACGGCGACTTTCTGCCGGATACCCTGGTCACGTTTTTCCCCTTCAAGGAAGACGTGGTCATTCACGGGCCGGAACTGGTGTCGTTGCTGTCGGAAATCCCGCTGACCTTCATGGGCGAACCCAGTTCGGTGATGTGCCGTCGCGATGACGTGCTGGCCCATGGCGACGACATCATGTCGCTCAAGGGGCAACCGATTATGTGGCTGGGCGATGTCAGCCTGTACGTCAAGCTGTTGCGAGCGGGCAACCTGGCCATGCTGGGGCGCCCGCTGTCCCGGTTTCGCATGACCGACACCCAGACCAGCAGCATCACCCGCGCTGCGCCGCAAATCGCCAAAGAAGGCCACGCCCATTTTTACCGCATCACCCAGGAGCTGGAGTGGCGCCGGGAATCCAGGCGCAACGGCGACGTGAAGATAGCGCCCCTGCGTGATCGCGAGAACTTCTCCAATTTCAACCTGCGTGCCTGGTTCTTGCAGAAGTCGGCTGCCGACCTGCGCAATGACCAGATTCTGGACTGGGCCGGCAAGCGTCGCCCCACCGGGCCGCAGAAACCGCACATCGTGCAGTATTTTCAGCAGCACAACGGCGCGCCGGCCTTTGCAGTGATCATTTCGGATCTGCACAACCGGCAGCAGGCGCTGATCAAGACGCTGGTGAGCGTCGAGGACGCCACCCGAGGCTGGATGCCGCCCAAGGTCTTCGTGCTGTACGACGGCAGTGTTGAGGCACCGCGAGGCGAGGCCGATGGCACAGCCGTGTACGTTCCGGTCACCGGGCAGAATCGGGCGCCGCAACTCAACCGGCTGATGGATGAGCAGAGTTTCGACTGGTTTCTGATGCTCGATGCCGGCGCCACGGTGCATGTCGCCGGGCTGTTCAAGGCGGCTGTCAAGATCAGCGAGGGGCCGACCACCCGGGCCTTGTTCGCCGATGAAATCGCCCAGACCCAGGAAGACAAGCTGGAAGTCATGCTGCGGCCGGACTTCAGTCTTGACTACCTGCTCAGCTGCCCCGCCGTCACCAGCAAGCACTGGATCTTCAACCGCTATTCGGTGATCGATGCCGGGCGGTTTGACCCGCACTACCCTCAGGCCCTCGAACTGGACCTGATCCTTCGCCTGATCGAGCACGACGGCATGGGCGGCCTTGAGCACATTGCCGAGCCGCTCGTTACCCACCGAACGGAAGCGCGCGAGTCGAACCTCGATGAAGGGCGAACGCTGCAGCGCCACCTGCTCGTCCGAGGCTATGAAAACGGGCAGGTGATCGAGACGAGTCCGCGCCAATACCGGATCAATTACGGCCGCACAGGCCATCCCAAGGTGTCGATCATTGTTGTCGCCCGGGATCAGATCCTGCTGCTGCAGCGTTGCGTCGAGAGCATTCTGGAAAAGACCACCTACCCGGATTACGAGATCCTGATCGTCGACAACGACAGCCAGGCGCCGGAAGCCGTTGACTGGCTGAATGGCGTCGCGGCCATGGGGCTGGATCAGGTCCGTGTCCTGCGCCAACCCGGTGATTTCGACCGCTCGGCTCTCTACAACAGCGCCGCACGCCAGGCGACCGGCGATTATTTGTTGCTGCTCGACAACCGCACCGCCGTGTTGCACGGCGATTGGCTCGACAGCCTGCTCAATCATGCGCAGCGGCCCGAAGTCGGCATCGTCGGCGCAAAACTGCTGGCGCCGGACAACACGATCGCCCATGCAGGGCTGATCCTTGGGCTTCACGATCCGGTCACCTCGATCTTCAACGGCCAGAGCGGCGCCAGTGAAGGCTACATGCAGCGACTGGCGGTGGATCAGAACTACAGCGCGGTCAGCGATGCCTGCCTGATGATCAGTCGGGTCCTGTTTGAGGCGGCGCAAGGGCTGGATGAAACGGCGCTGAACAACCGCTATCGCGGCATCGACCTGTGCCTGCGAGTGAAGGAATCCGGGCGATTGATTGTCTGGACGCCCCACGTGGTGCTGCTTCACGAAGCGGCCCAGACCGATCTGCCGAATGAAGGTGAAAAGCACGCGCTGTACAACAAATGGCTGACGTACATCGCCCACGACCCTGCGTACAGCGATAACTTCTCGGCGCGTGCTCAGGGCTTGCAGCTCGAAACCAACACCGAGTTGACGTGGCGGCCGCTGTCGTGGCGACCGGTGCCCATCGTGCTTGCTCATCCGGATGAGCTGTCCGGATCAAGCCAACGCCTGACGGGTGCCCTGGATGCATTGGCTGAAGCGCTGCTGATCGAGCCTGTCTCGGTTTCTGCAACACTGACCCTCGGCGAGTTCGCCCGACTGCGCCCGGAGACGCTTATCCTACAGAGGCCGTGGAACCAGGCGGCGATCCGGGACGTGGCGACCATCAAGTCCCACGCAAACGCGCTACGCCTCTATGACATGGATGAATACCCGCCCTCAGCCGAGCAACTGCCGGATGCCCCTTCTGTGCAGCAGGTCCGTGCCGACCTTCAGGCCGGTCTTGCGCTGATGGACAGGGTGGTGGTTTCCAGCGCCGGGCTGGCGGATGAACTGGGCGCCTGCCACGAGAATATTTACATCATCGAAACCCGGCTGGCGGAGCGCTGGAAAACGGTGCAGTGCGTCTCCCTGCCCCACCGCAAACCCCGGGTCGGCTGGGTGGGCAGCGTTACGGACTTGCCTGCGCTGGTGTTGATCGCCGACGTAATAAAGGCCCTCGCCGAGCAGGTCGAGTGGGTGATCATGGGCCCTTGTCCGCAGGCGTTGCGCCCTTACATTCACGAATGGCGCAGCGCGGTCGAAGGCGAGTTATACCCCGGCGTGGTTGCTTCACTGAATCTCGCTGTCGCCCTGATTCCGGCCAGCCAAGACAGGTTTGGCGAGCACAAGAGCTGCCGTCTGGCCCTGGAGTTCGGCGCCTGTGGTTATCCGGTGATCGCCAGCGACGTGCAGGGCCTGCGTAACAACCTGCCACTCACGCGGGTGCAGAACACAACGGCCGCCTGGACCGATGCCATCGCCTGGCACCTCAATGATCTGGACGAGTCGGAACGACTTGGCCAAACCTTGAAGCAGCAGGTGCTCAGTGACTGGATAATCGATGAGGCTTATCTGCAGCGCTGGTACCAGGTCCTGGTTTAACTGCTGAAGTCGACAGCCCGCTTTTCATCTTGTCGCGGGCAAGCGCTGAAGGGTCGGGAGCCGCTACACATTCTGCGAGGTCATCTCCCTAGCGGGCACTCCCACCACGACGCTTCCCGGCGCTACATTTTTCACCACGACACCTCCAGCGCCTACCACCGCCCCACGGCCAACTCGAACTTTGGGCAATATGGAGACACGGGATCCGAGGAAAACTTCATCCTCCAGAATCGCCCCGCCCGTTACGTCGCAGTGCAGACTCAAGGTTGAAAAATGACCAATGTAGGCGTCATGGGAAATGGTGCACAGGGTATTAACCGTCACAAAATCACCGATTTCGAGATCGGCGGACAGTACCGAATACGGGCAGATAAGCACCCCTTGGCCGATCTTCACGTTGTCTCCCACAATCGCTGTTGAGTGGATCAAGGTAAAAAACTGCGCGCCTTTTGCCAGCAATTTTTCCACGACATATTTCTTGTCAGAGGGCTTGCCGATAGCGCACAGCAGGAACTCATCTGCTTTGGGCTGATAATCCTCGATGGTAGAAATGATATCGGCGTAGTGATTGAAGCGATTGAGCGACAAGCTTCCATCATCGAGAAAACCACCTATGACATGGCCAGGATGATGAGCCATCCAGTCCTTTAACCAGAAGTGCACTTCTCGGCCCAAGCCACCCGCACCTACGATGATGAGTTTTTTTACGTTCATGGGAACAGCCACCTGATCAACAACATTCGGCTTACGTTTAGCCAAAGGTAATAGGCTGCGTTCAAGCAAAAAACAGACCATCAGTCAGCAACTCGGCTGCGAGGGGCTTCGCGCCTGACGCTCCGGATCCAAGACATCACTGAACCGATGCCCAACGTCAAAAAAGAGACGTAAGGATCACGCCGTTTTCTACTTTCTAACCTGCCCCGAAGGGCTGACCATCGGTATTGATCCGCTCCTTTGGCCGGGATATTGCTTCACCCGTCGCTCATGCCTTGAGCGTCATTTTCATGGCAGATTCTTTTATTTACCGGATACCCCCATGGATTCTCAACGACTGGTTAGCGTCGTCATCGCCGTCTGCCGCACCGAGTTTTTTGAAACCGCGCTGAGCAGCGTGATCGGGCAGACCCACGATGCGATCGAAATCGTGATCTGCGACGACGCCACGGACGGTCTGGCAGAAACCGTAACGGACCTGTACCGGGCGTCGTGCCGCTGGCCGATTCGCTACCTGCGCAACGAGTCTCCACTGGGCGCCGAGGCTTGTTTCAACCGCGGCGCTGCCGACGCTTGCGGGCGGTACATCAAGTTCATGGCGGGTGACGCCGTGCTGGCGCCGGACTGCATTCAGCAGATGGTCACGGCGCTGGAGGTCAATCCCCAGGCCGCACTGGTGGCTGCGCACCGCCAATGGTTGAACGCCGAGGGCGTGGCGCTGCAGGAGAATCTGGCGACACGCTTTCGCGTCACCGAGCCCACGGTATTCAACGGGCCTGACGTGGTTGCGCTGCTGGGGGAGTTCACCTGCAATTTCATCGGTGAGTTGAGCAGCGTGCTGTGTCGCCGCGATGACATGCTGGCGTTGGGCGCCGATCTGTTTTCCCTCAACGGTGAATCCGTCGGCCCGCTGGGGCACTTGGCGCTGTACGCCAATTTGCTGCACGACGCCGAGCTGATCCTGCTGCCGGCGACGCTGACGGGCACACGCATCGCGCCGCAACAGCTGACCGAACAAGGCATCGAAATTGTCGGCACGGACAGTGATCACCTGCCCGTGTTTCATCGGCTGATCCGTGAAGCCGGCTGGGCCAGCACGTCGCTGGACAACGGCTGGGTCGGCGCCCGCCCGTTGTCGGCAACCCAGGGGTTTACCGATTTCAACCTGCTCGCGCAGTTGTCCGCGCCGTTGCCGCAACGGTTGAACCCGCAGCAGGTCGAGGCCTGGCTCGGTCATCGCGTGCCGACGGCCGACCAGCAAACGCAGATCGACCAGCACCTGGCCGACGTCGGCGCGCCTTCGCTGTTGGTGGTGATCAAGGATGTTGCCAACGCCCCGGAAAAGATTCAGCGCAGCCTCGACAGCCTGGCCCGCCACGGCGCCCTGCACGCTGCCATAAACGTCGTGGTGTTGACCGACGCGACCGAGCGGCCGGCCACCTTGGTCGGCCCTAGGGGGACCACCCTTGCCATCGGCGCTATGAACACTGCTGCGCTGCTCAATCAGGTGGTCGAAAACCACCGTTTTGACTGGCTGATCGTGATTGACGCCGGCACCCAATTCACGGCGTTCGGCCTCGCTGCCAGCGCGCTGAAGCTGCTCGATTCCCCTGACGCCCGCGCCGCCTTCGCCGATGAAATGCACCGGCGGCCTCGGGGTGGCTTGAGTTCAGCCATGCGCCCGGACTTCAACCTCGATTATCTGCTGAGCTACCCGCTGCTGACCGCAGGTCATTGGCTTTTCCTGCGGCAGACCCTGGTGGACCTCGGCGGCTTCGATGAGCGCTTCGCCGATGCCGCTGAATTCGACCTGATCTTGCGGTTGTTCGAGGGTGAAGGCGCCGGGCAGATCGTTCACATCAGTGAGCCGCTGCTGGTCTGTGACCTGCCGGAAGCGGTGGATAATCCTGACGAAATCGCCACATTGCAGCGCCATCTGCAGGTGCGAGGTTATCCGCGCGCGGTCATCGAACACACCCTGCCCCGCCGCTACCACGTGCGCTACGGCCACAGCGATCAACCCTTGGTGTCGATCATCGTCCCGACTAAGGATCAGCTGCCGTTTCTGCAGCGCTGCGTCGAAACCCTGCTGCACACCACGCGCTACCTGAATTACGAACTGCTCATCGTCGACAACAACAGCGAAACCCCCGAAGCCCTCGAATGGCTGGCGCGCATCGACGCCCTGGGCTCGGCGCAGGTGCGCGTGCTGCGTTACCCGCACCCGTTCAACTATTCGCGCATCAATAACGTCGCTGCGGCCCAGGCCAAGGGCGATTACCTGGTGCTGCTGAACAACGACACCGCCATCGTCCATACGCGTTGGCTGGACGAATTGCTCAATCACGCGTTGCGGCCTGAGGTGGGTGTGGTCGGCGCCAAGCTGCTGTTCCCCAACGGACGCATGCAGCATGCCGGCGTGCGCTTGGGCATGGACGGCCCGGCCGGTCACCAGCACATCGGTGAGCCCGGGCACATTCAGGGTTACATGCAGCGCGTGCAGGTGGATCAGGACTTGAGCGCGGTGACAGCGGCGTGCCTGATGGTTCGCCGCTCGATTTACGAGGCCGTCGGCGGGCTAGATGAAGAGGCCTTCGTCGTGTCCTACAACGACGTCGATCTGTGCATGAAAGTCGGCGCCCTCGGCTACCTGAATGTCTGGACACCCCACTCGGTCTTGATCCACGAGGGCAGCGTCAGCCAGACCCACGTCGACACCGCCACGCAGCAGGCCAAGCGCAAGCGCTTCGTCGGCGAGCAACTGGCGATGTACCGCAAATGGCTGCCGACCCTGGCGAACGACAGCGCCTTCAACCCCAATCTTTCGTTCGACCTGCAATCAGTCGAGCTCGAACTCAACATGCCGCTGGTCTGGCGGCCGATGGCCTGGCGCCGCGATCCGGTGGTGCTGGCCTACCCCGCCGGCCTCTGGGCCTCGCCCCATGAGCGGGTGATCGCGCCGTTCGAGACGCTGCAAGCCGCCGGTGTTGTGGACGGCATGCTCAGCAGCCAGGCGCTGTCGATTCCTCAGGAGGGTCGCTTCAAGCCCAACGTCGTGGTGTTTCAGGCCCGGCTCGACGCCGATCACCTGCAAACCATCGCCCGCGCCCAGCTGTTGCCGGATGCCTTCGTGGTGCTCGACATCAATGACCTGCAACTGGGCTCCCGGACGCCGGGCGAAGACCCGTTCGCCTTTGATGCCGAGTGCGTCGATCTGCTGCAGAAGAGCCTGCACCAGGCCCATCGCGTGATCGCTTCGACCCAAGTCCTCGCCGATATCGCTCGCGAATTTCACGCGGACGTGCGGCTGCTACCTTCGCGCCTGTCGCCTCTGGTCTGGGGCCACCTCGTCTCGCGCCGTGGCGTGGGTGGCAAGCCGAGGGTCGGTCTGGTCAGTGATCGCTGGCAGCCACAGGATCTGCACATGATGCTCGCCGTGGTCGAGGCCCTGGCAGAAGAGGTGGAGTGGATCGTGTTGGGCGATGACCAGGGCGTGCTGCGCAGTCATGCCCATGAATCCCACGACCGGCCGCCCGCCGAGCAATACGCCACAGCCGTCGCCGACTTGAACCTCGACCTCGCCCTGCTTCCCGCCGTGGATAACCTGTTCGGCGCCTGCAAGAACAACATCACCCTGTTGCAACTGGGCGCCTGCGGTGTGCCGGTGATCTGCAGCGACGTTCGCGCCTACGCCGGCGACTTGCCGGTGACGCGGGTGCCGAACACGCTGGAGGCCTGGGTCAACCTGATTCGTGCCCACACGATGGACCTGACCAGCGCCGCGCTGCTCGGCGACGACTTGCGCGAGCAGGTGCTTCGCGACTGGATGTTCGACGACGCGGCTGTTCAGGCCTGGCGCGAGGCGTGGCTGCCCTGACACCGGCGGCGGCTCATCAGTCCGCCGTCATTGAGTCGCTGGCGGTTTGCTTTCTGCGGTAGCCGCCCGGACTTTCCCCGGTCCATTTCTTGAACGCCCGGTGAAACGCGCTGGGCTCCTGAAATCCCACCAAGGACGCGATCTCCACCACGCTCAGCTCGGTGTCGCGCAGCTTCTGTTGGGCGATGCCGCGGCGAACGTCATCCTTGATCCCTTGAAACGCGCAGCCCTCGCGCTCCAGCCGACGGCGGAAGGTGGTGGCACTGAGTTTCAGTTCATCGGCCATTTCCAGCAGCGTCGGCCAGTGGCCGTAATGGCTGTTGCGCAGGCGCTGATAAACCTGCGCCGCCAGCCCGCGCTGGTTGCGGTAGCGAATGACCAGCCACTGCGGCGCGGTGCGTAAAAATGATTTCAGCGACGGCAACGACTGCACCACCGGCAGACGCAGGTAGTGGCTGGAGAACTCGATTTCGGTGCGTTGCTCGCCAAAACTCAGGTTGAACCCCCACAGCAGTGAGTCGTCGCTGAGGCGCTGACGGCGCTGGCGAAACTGTGCGCGGTCGATGCTGATGCGGCGCCCGCCGAGCCAGCACAACAAGCTGATCATCAGCAGCAAAAACGTCTCTTCACCGAAGCGCTGCCGGACCGGGTCGTCTGTCGTGGTGTCCACCGCGAGCACGGCGCGCGCGCCGCGAACAATGAGGCTGCCGCGAAAATCGCGCAAGAACAGGCCGAAATTGCTCAGGCACTGGCGCAGGGCCTTTTCCAGAGTGGGTTCCTGAATCAGCCCCCGGCAAATCAGGGCGAAGCTGCCCAGGGGCATGCCGTGGGAATCGAGGCCGAAAAACTCGTCGCCCAGTTCCTTGATCTGAATCAGCCACAACGCCGCAAACGCGCTGGCCGAAACCCGCGCCGTGGGGTCGTCGAGCAGCGCCATGTCGATCTCCGCCGCCTCAAGAACCGACTGCAAACGCAGTGGCTGGTCGCGCAGCGCGTGGACGATCAACTGGACGAAGTAGATCGACACTGAATCCTTTTCCCGCATGACCGCCTTTCCCTTCTTGAATGGTGCACCACGGATCAGGCGCTGATGGTAAAGAACGCCAGCCCATCTGGACAGTTTCGGCATAGGCCCGCCCCGAACGCCGATCTAGACTTGCCCGCAGTCAGCACCGGCCGAAACGCCATTTCGCCGTGCCGCCCCCATAATTCCAATACGTGTCAGGAGTCCCCATGAGCACACCCGAAGTTTTCGTCGTCAGCGCACTGCGTACCGCCATCGGTGGATTCGGCGGTTCCCTCAAGGACGTCTCGCCCATCGAACTGGGCACCCAGGTCAGCCGCGCCGCATTGGCCACATCCGGTATCGCACCGGAGCACATCGGCCATGTGGTCATGGGCCACGTGATCCCCACCGAAGTACGCGATGCCTATCTTTCCCGGGTGATCGCCCTCGAAGCCGGCCTGACCAAAGAAACCCCCGCCATAAACGTCAACCGCCTGTGCGGTTCGGGGTTGCAAGCCATCGTCTCGGCGGCGCAGTCGCTGATGCTCGGCGACGCCCAGGCCGTGCTGGCCGGTGGCGCCGAATCCATGAGCCGTGGCGCGTACATCATGCCCCAGGCCCGCTGGGGCGCGCGCATGGGCAACGTGCAGGCGTATGACTACATGCTCGGCGCGTTGCACGACCCGTTCGCCAATATTCACATGGGCATCACCGCCGAAAACATCGCCGAGCATTACGGCATCACCCGTGCCGATCAGGACGCCCTGGCGCTGACCAGCCAGCAGCGCGCCGCCCACGCCATCGCCGAGGGCCGTTTCGAGGGCCAGATCGTGCCGATCGAGATCGCCACGCGCAAAGGCACCGTGACCTTCGCCCAGGACGAACACGTGCGTGGCGACGTGACGGCCGAGCAACTGGAGAAGATGAAGACCGCGTTCAAGAAGGACGGCACCGTCACCGCCGGCAACGCGTCCGGCCTCAACGACGGCGCGGCGGCGCTGGTCATGGCCAATGGCGACATGGTCCGCGCGAACGGCCTCAAGCCGATGGCGCGTCTGGTGGCGTATGCCCATGCCGGGGTTGATCCGGCGATGATGGGGTTGGGGCCGATCCCGGCCAGCCGCAAAGTACTGGAGCGCGCCGGCCTGACCGTGGCGGATCTGGACGTGATTGAATCCAACGAAGCCTTCGCCGCCCAGGCCTGCGCCGTTGCCCGTGAGCTAGGCTTTGATCCGGCCAAGGTCAACCCGAATGGCTCGGGCATCTCCCTCGGCCACCCGGTGGGCGCGACGGGGGCGATCATCGCCACCAAAGCGATCCACGAGCTGCACCGGGTTCAGGGCCGCTATGCGCTGGTGACCATGTGCATCGGCGGCGGTCAGGGCATCGCCGTCATTTTCGAACGCGTGTAAGGAGGCTTGTCGATGAGCATGCAACACATCGCCGTGATCGGCGCCGGCACCATGGGCAACGGCATCGCGCAGGTCTGCGCGGTGGCCGGTTTCGACGTGACCCTGCTGGACATTTCCGACACGGCACTGGAGCGTGGCATGGCGACCGTGCGCAAGAACCTCGAGCGGCAGGTGACCAAGCAGACGGTCGCGGCCGATGTCGCCGAAGCGGCCCTGCGGCGCATCAGCGTCACCACGGACTACGACCAATTGAACGGCGCTCAGTTGGTGATTGAAGCCGCCACCGAGAACCTGGAACTGAAGCTGCGGCTGCTCAAGCAAATCGCCAGCCATGTCGACCGCGAGTGTGTGATCGCGTCGAACACCTCGTCGCTGTCGATCACGCAACTGGCGGCCAGCGTCGAGCACCCGGAGCGGTTCATCGGCCTGCACTTCTTCAACCCGGTACCGATGATGAACCTGATCGAGGTCATTCGCGGTTTGCAGACGGCGGACACCACCCACATCGCGGCGATCAAGCTGGCCGAGCGGTTGAACAAGACCGCGATCACCGCCGGCAACCGCCCGGGTTTTGTGGTCAACCGGATTCTGGTGCCGATGATCAACGAGGCGATTCTGGTGTTGCAGGAAGGCCTGGCCACTGCTCAGGACATCGACGACGGCATGCGCCTGGGCTGCAACCAGCCCATCGGCCCGCTGGCGCTGGCTGACCTGATCGGGCTGGACACCTTGCTGGCGATCGTCGAAGCGTTCAACGAAGGCTTCAACGACAGCAAATACCGCCCCGCGCCGCTGCTCAAGGAAATGGTCGCGGCCGGGTATCTGGGACGCAAGACCGGACGTGGTTTTTTTGTTTATAACTGAATGAATCCGGATGTGGGACAGCGTGTTTCTGGTAGGACTGGCTTTAGCCGGGAAAGCGTCGGTGGTCACACCGCTAAATTGATGGCGGTCAATCCGGCCTCTTCCCGGCTGAAGCCGGTCCTACATAACGCGTTCGCCAGCAAACGCGCTCCGACGACCTAAATGTCGCCACTCAATGTGAAAACAGCGAATTCCCGACCTTGCCCGCCATCTTCTCCGGCCTGATCAGGAACCGCGCCAGCGCCGGCAACAGCCACAGGGCGCCGAACATGTTCCACAGCAGCATGAAGGTCAGCATCAGCCCCATGTCGGCCTGGAACTTGATGGCCGAGAATATCCAGGTGCACACCCCGATCGCCAGACACAGGCCAGTGAACAACACCGCTTTGCCGGTGGATTTCAGCGTCTGGTAATACGCTTCCTGCAACGGCAGTCCCGCCCGCAGGAAACTCTCCAGTCGGCTGTAGATGTAAATCCCGTAATCGACCCCGATCCCCACCCCGAGCGCCACCACCGGCAGCGTTGCGACTTTCACGCCGATGCCCATGAACGCCATCAGCGCGTTACCCAGCACCGACGTCAGCACCAGCGGCAGGACGATGCACAGCGTCGCCGCCCATGAACGGAAGGTGATCATGCACATCACCGCCACGCACACGTACACCAGAATCAGAATGGTCAGCTCGGCCTGCTTGATGACTTCGTTGGTGGCCGCCTCGATCCCGGCGTTACCCGCCGCCAGCAGAAACTCCAGGCCGTCCTTGTTGTTCTGCTGCGCGAACTCCTGCACCGCATGCACGGCGCGATCCAGGGTTTCGGCCTTGTGGTCGTTGAGGAAAATCAGCAAGGGCGCCAGGGAACAGGTGTTGTTGTACAACCCGTCAGCGCGGGAAATCGAGCTGTTGAGCACGTCCTTGTTGCGCGACAGCGACTCCCATTTCAGGTTGCCCTCGTTCATCCCCTTGATGACCTGCTTGGAGACGGTCACCAGGGAAATCGCCGACTGCACCCCTGGCGTGTTCTCCATCTTCCACGACAGCTCGTTCATCGCCGACAGCGTCTGGTACGCCGAACAGCCTTCGGGCGGCGTCTTGACCATCACCACCAGCACGTCGGAGCTGGTGGAGTAATTGTTGATGATGAAGCTGTTGTCCTGGTTGTAGCGCGAGTCCGGCCGCAGTTCCGGCGCGCCTTGATCGAGGTCGCCGATCTTCAGGTTATGGCCGTACCAGAGGCCGCCCACCAGCGCGACCAGGGCCAACGTCACCGACACGCGGGCGACTTTTGGCGCGGCGAAGTTCGACAGCAGACGCCAGAACGGGTGCTCACGCACGGCATCCTCTTTGCTGCGCACCACGGCTTTTTTGCTGATGCCAACGTAGGAAATCGCCACCGGCAGGAGGATCAGGTTGGTGAACACGATCACCGCCACGCCAATGGACGCCCCGATGGCCAGCTCGCGGATCACGCCGATGTCGATGATCAGCAACGTGATAAAGCCGACGGCGTCGGCAAGAATCGCGATCATCCCCGGCAGGAACAACTGGCGGAAGGTGCGACGTGCTGCGGTGAGCGCACTGTCGGCATCACTGGATTGCAGGGCGATGCCGTTGATCTTCTGCACCCCATGGGAAATCCCGATGGCGAAGATCAGAAACGGCACCAGCATCGAGTAGGGATCAAGCCCGAAACCCACCACATGCATGAGGCCCAACTGCCAGATCACGGCGATCAACGTGGTGCTTAAGACCGCGATGGTGCTGCGGGCGCAGCGGGTGAACCACATCAGCAGGACCAGTGTGATCAGGAACGCGATGCCAAAGAACATCACCACCATGATCAGGCCGTCGATCAGGTCGCCGACCTTCTTGGCGAAACCGACGATGTGAATCTCGACATTGGGGTTCTGCGCTTCGTACTTGTCGCGAATCTTCTCTTCAAGCTGGTGGGAGAACTGACGGTAATCCAGCCGCAGCAGTTTGCTCTGGTCGTTGGGGTCAGGATAGAACTCCTGCAACGGCACATCGACGATGCTCGACTTGAAGTTGTTGGAGACCAGACGCCCAACCTGCCCGGACTTGAGAACGTTATTGCGCAGCGTGTCGAGGCTCTGTTGCGAGCCGTCGTAGCTCTGCGGAATCACCTCGCCGCCGGCAAAGCCCTCCTCCGTCACTTCGGTCCAGCGCACGCTGGGGCTCCACAACGACTTGAGGCCGGAGCGGTCGACACCGGAGATGTAGAACACCTCGTCGTTGATCTGCCGCAGGGTCTCCATGTACTCCTTGGAAAAGATGTCGCCCTGCTTGGCCTCCACCGAAATGCGCACGGTGTTGCCCAGGTTCGCCAGGTCGTTGCGGTGCTCCATCATGTTCTGAACAAATGGATGCCCCAGCGGAATCATTTTTTCGAAGCTGGTGGACGGGCGCACCAGCGTCGCTTGCCAGAACAGAAAGATGCTGACCAGCAGGCAGATGCCGATCACCGTCTTGCGGTTGTTGAAAATCAACTGCTCCAGGCGCGTCGGCTTGTCGTGGTGTTGTTGAAGGTTGCTCATGGAAACGTGTCCTCGCCTGCTTGTTCTTATTGTTGAGCGCTGTCAGCGCCCGTCGGCGAGGTGACGCGAACGCCGCCCTGTCCCACCAGAACCAGATTGCCCTTGTCGTCCTCGGCTACGCCGGACAACGAAAGCCGGTCCGGGCGATTGGCAACCGTGAAGCTTTCGCCATCGTCCGTGCTGCGCATGACGCTGCCGCCGTTGCCGACCAACACGATGGCGTTGTCCGGCATCAGCGAGGCATTGGCGATGCTGAATTCCAGCGGGCCGCGCTCACCCTGTAACGGGACGGGCTCCCAGGTGGTGCCAAAATCGGTCGAACGAAACAGATTGCCGCGCAAGCCGTAAACCAGCAGCGTGTTGGATTCCGCCGTGCCTAGCGCACCGAACAACGAGCCCTGATAGGGGCCCTCAAGCTTTTCCCACGTCTGGCCGTCGTCCGGGGAGCGAAACATGCTGCCCTGTTCCCCGACCACGAACAGGCCGGCGTCCTTCACGTACGCAATGCCGTTGAGGTGAAACTGGTCTTCGTTGTCCAGCCGGTCGCCGATGTCTTCCCAGTGCTGGCCGCCATCGGTGGTTTCCAGCACCGCCCCGTAGGCACCCACGGCAATCCCGGTGGTCAGGTCCTTGAACCAGACATCCAGCAACGGCGCTTCGCGTTTGAGGTCTTCGAACTGTTTGGTCCAGGTGGCGCCGGCATCGCTGCTGGCCAGGATCTGTGCATCGTGGCCCACGGCCCAGCCGTGTTGCTCATCGACGAAATAAACTGCGGTAAGCATCTGGCGCGTCGGCACTTTGGCCTGGGTCCAGGTTTTGCCCTGGTCGTCGGAATAGAGAATGTGGCCGCGATCCCCCACCGCGACCATGCGCTTGCCGGCATGGGTTACGTCCAGCAGCAGGCTGCGGGAGGCTTTCGCGGACTCGAGGGCGTAGACGGCGGAATCGCCAGCGTTGGCAGGTGCGTCGGCGGGCGCGCTGTCAGCGGGCATGCCATTAGCGGGCGTGCCATTAGCGGCCAGGGCTGCGCCGCAGAAGTTCGAGGAGAGAAGCAGGGACAGAGCAGCGTAGAGAGGCAGGCTCTTGAAAAGCATCCGGGCGTTGAAATGGCCCCGAATGACCGCCAACCGAGTGCGCCGAATGACGGGCTCACGCATGAAGCTACCCCTTTCTTTATTTTTATTGGGTGCTTCAGAAGGCCGTTTCCACCGCGCAGACGCTCTAGCCTGCACGCGACGTGGCCGTACCGAAGCGACCCCATCCTAGTCAGCTTTGGAAACGTATGACAATCGACATGACGTTATCTTTTGTTAAGCAGCGAGCGCTGATTGGCGTGTTATCACTGGGAGTGATTGAGTTAATTCACCGTGTGTAGCATCGCTGGGCCGTGGAGCTCCCATTCAGGCGTCAACCGTGCCGGGCCGCTCGGCACAGCACGGTTGTCGGCTTGGCTCAGAAAGCGTAAGTGAGCGCCAGCGTGGACATCGTCGTCCTGGCGGACTGACTGCCCGCGTCACCTGCGATACGGAAGCGATCGCCGCTGTGGGTGTCCTTGATCAGCGTGCTGCCTTTCGCCTCGGCGTACACCTGATGATCCACACCCGCCCTCACCGAAAGCTGCGGACTCACACGGTAACTGAGCGCAACCGCCAGACTTTGCATGCGGCCGTCGTTCCCGTAGTCACCGTCGTAGGTAACGCCGGTGACATGATGCCGATCGTGATCCCGCGCCCGAACCCACTGGCTATATTTGAACCTGCCTTCCAGCGTCCAGTTGCGGAAATGGTAGAGACCGACCAGCCCCAAATAAGGCGTGTCGTAGGTCTGCTGATAGGAAATGCCTTTCTCACCTGCCGGGAATTCTCCGGACTCGTCGCGGAACCCCTCGTCCGACGAATAAGTATAACGCCCGCCTTTCGCCGACCAACCAAACTGGCTGCGCTGATAACCGAGCATCACACCCAGTGCCACATCCTCACGCTTGAGCGCCCACGCGGTGGCGGCGAAATCGGCCTGCCAGGCTTTGCTGACCTGAGTGTCCGGGTGATCGGAATAGTGGCTCCAGTCGCCGCGATCTTCCTCCAGCCAGTCGTAATCCTTCAGATGCCCATCGCCCTTCGCCACCCGCGTCCAGCCGTTCAGATCAAGGGACAGCCAGTTTATCGGCTGGTACTTCACGCCCAGATGCAGCGTCGGCACCTGCTTCATGCTCCAGTTCAACTGGCTGATCTTCTGCCCGCTTTCAACGTCGTACACCTTTTCCCGCGCCTGACCATTCAACAGCCCGACACCCAGACTCACCCCAACCGCCCCCAGCTGGAACTGCTCCTCGCGGGTTGTCTGCGCCTCGGCCAACGCCTCGGCGTTAAACGCAGCCAGCCCTACCCATAACAGCGTCTTCCTGCCCTTCATCACCCACTCCGCACTCTTCTTATTGAGATTTTTGTCCAGCGCCGTACGCCGCTGAACAAGGAGCGAAAGGATGAAGCGCCGCGAAGGAAATCTCTGCCGGGCGGTTCTGAAGGAACTGCGTGAAAGCTAAACCTTGGCGTTGGGAAATTGCCTACAAGCGAGCCAGGGTGATGGCCGGGCAGGTTTGTTTCGGACGCTGCAATTCAGACCTGCCATTCATCCAGGCTTTAGAGGCTCAGGTCTTTCACGATGGCCTCATCGACGATTTTTGAAATGCCATCAAGCGCGGCGCGTAAAAGCTCCGGCTCCGTGCGGTAACGTTTGGGCTCGTAGCCGAACGTGTTGCCGCCGTTGAAAGGTGTGACGTATTCGGTCCGCTGCCAGATCAGCTGGTCGCCGCGCTTCAGGCTACCGGTGACATTGATGGTCGGATAAACCACGCTGCTGAAACCCTGCGTCAGCGCAAAGCCCCAGTTGTTGACGGTCAGAAGAATCTCCGCGTCCGCCGCATCATGCTCGCCAACCACCTTGAAACGGCCGGTCCCGGACAACTGCTCTTCGAATCGCTGCTTCACCATGCCGCCAAGGTCGATGTTGGCGGTGTTGAGGTTGTAAACGATCGCCTCAACCGTCGACATCGATGCCAGGTCACCGGCTTTATACCCCGCCGCAAAACCGGCGCCGCTCATCGCAGCCGTTGCCAGGTGAGAGGCGTTCGTAGCCGCTCCCACCGCCACGCCCGCCCCTGCGCCCAGCGCCGCACCCCATGCCTGCTCTCTGCCCATGTAGGTGATGTCTTTAGTGGACCAGACGACTGGGAGGATTTTGACGGTGTGGATCTGGGCACGGTATTCAGGTTTGAATTTCTGGTTGGTGCAGCCGGTGATGACCAGTGTGAAGAGAGCCAGGGTTGCTAGTTTGTGGAGCAGACGCATTTGTTGACATCCTGTGGGTTTAGTTGACATCTCGTCTGAGATCGCAGCGAGGAAATGGAGCTATTAGCTCCGTGCGCTGAGGAATTGATTCCCGCTCTAAGAAATCGGCCGACCTTCTTTTTTAGCGCAATCGTTCAGCGAACGCTCAGAATATGAACTTCATCACCAGAGAGCGAATTGCTCTGCTTATCCCACGCCAAAAAATAGCCGTAGTCAGCCAGATAATAAAATTTGCTAACGATTGCGTTCTTGTCGCTTTGAGTCGTGCAGCCCATTTCCTTGGCTTTTCCTGTCAGTCCAGCACTGAGCTCATCGGCGTTAAGTTCGCGCTTTACAGTGCAGTCGACCGCGTAGCCTTTCCTGTCGCTCCAACCTTGCTCAGCGCCGTGCTGGCGCCCCTGAGCGGAGTAGCTCAGGAGAGAGCCTATGGGCATACGCTGCCAATCCCCGGAAAAACTCAGCTTTTGAGTTCATAGGTGCCCACTTTCTGGTCAAACGTAGTGATGGTACTGGCGAGCATAATCAACCCCCGCCAAGTAACTCTACGTGTCTCGTACGTCTCACTGCGTAGATCGACAACTACCTGCCCGCTCGCCGAGTCCGTGGTGAGGAAATTTTCTTCGTACACCAGCGAAGCACCACCCTCGCGGGTGGGTGTCCGGCTCGTCGCAACATAGCTGAGTTTTTTGGCTGCCGGTTGCAGATTAAGGTCGTTGATTGCAGAAAGCACTGGCGTACCCACGCTATATGGGCTTGGCACAGCACGCACTTTGTAGCGCGGTTTATACGTGGGCAGTTGGTTCAGTTGTTCAGTGCCGGCGCACAGGGTCTTGAACAAAAGTTTGTAATCATCGCTGGCTTGCGAAACAGGCTTGACGACTGGATCATGTGGGGTCTCACCTTCTATCGCACTGTTAAATATATCAACGTCATAACTGGCCAGCCGACGAAACTTCTGCTCGGTGCAATCGACAGCATAGTGTTCACGCTTTTGGGCAGACGGCGTGCCCTGCGACGCATCCGTCACTATTTTTTTATTGTCATACGCCCCCCAGAACATCGTTTCAGAGCCTTGCTGATTGATGCTATGTCTATCAAGCATCACCCACTGGTCATCCTCTTTTAGGTTGACGACTCTCCAGTCGGGCTGCGGTGTCTTAGAACAGGCGTGAATGAAACTCGGGTTACTGGTTAGCCCTGAGTAAAGGGACGACGTCAGGGGGCGTGCGCCCACGTACACCCCGTTTTGCCGATTGATATAAACCCGTGCCAGGGGAGCATCAATGTAAGCGACACGCAGTTGCGCCACGCTGCAAGACGCCTCCATTTGCACAACGGTGCGTTCCGGCTTTGCATCTGTTTTCGGCGCGACGAGCTGGAAATTCAATCTGTCTCCGTCACGGAATACCGTATCAGCTACCACAGGTTGACCCAGAAAAACGTCATATGCCTTCACGGCACTTTTGCTAAGCGACACTGGCTGACTGACACACCCACTGACGGCTGCCATAGAAAGCATTAACGCAATTCGTTGCACAGGTATTCCTTAGAGAAGTTCTGGATTAAGCGCTGTTTTTTTCACAGTCATCGCGGTGACTCGCCGTACTTTGCGCATCGTGACCGGTCATTTGGCTACCGGTAAAACCAACTCCTTCTGCCCTTCCACCGTCACGTCATAAACCTTCTCGCTACAAACCGAGAACCCCTGCTAATATTAAAGTGAACGTCCCCTTTTCATCTCAACAAAAAGGGTCCGCACCCTTTATCTTCTAACCCAACACAAATGCATCACACTTCATTCCCACCCTCACGATATCTTATGATATTAAGGGGTACTCCTACTTTTATTTCAACCTCGCTCCAGCTAGTTTTCCGTCGCATACTGATAACATATTCATTTTAAAAGCTTCGATAACCAGTTCTGTTTTTTTTGTGCCCGTACTAAATGCGTAGAGGGTCCGATAGGGCGCAGCAGATCTCCTGGGTAATTATCTAAACCCAAGCAGAGGCTATCATCCAAGTCGAAAGCTTTGACCGCGGCCACAGCCTCTACACACCAACGTCCGAAGTAGCTACCCATTGAAAGAGGGTTTTTTTCTGGATCGCCAAACGTATACCAATAGGGTTCAATAGTTGGCGACTTTCTATTACGTGGCATAGGACGCCTGAGTTCCGCATACCAATGCTGCACAAACTCTCTCAACAACTGAGGTTGATGAGGAGCATCTGCAGTGACACAGCGAAATAGTCGACCATAAGGTGCTTTATGAAGCAGGATTTTACCTTGCGGTCTATCCAGATCTCGGGAGGCAATCACTGCATCCAGCAGAGCATCTTCACCCGCACCACCAATGAGTGCCACCATCCTATCCCACTGCGCACTTGGTACTCCCAAGCTTAAGGCTAATCCCACTAAATTAAAGCACCAGTTGTAATGGTTTAAATTACTTAATTCAAATATCCAATCTCGACAGCTTTGCACATCATTCTCAACACAAACCTGATTCGCCTTGTAATTAGAGCGCTCCCAAGCAGTCAACAACCCAGGAAAATATTGGGCAAGCTCCCCAACGTCGTCGCCTTTTGAATAGCGCCTTAGCATCAAACGCAAATGGCGTTCAGCTAGATCGAATAAGTACTGAGGTTCGTATGCTGGATTAGCAACGTTGGTCAATAAAAGCTCTACACTGGCAGCGATAGAAGCTATATCCGCCTCTACTCGACTAGACCAATACCGCTCATCGCCTAATGGATCTCTGATCACAACTGCGCTCCCGTGAGATTTCCTCTTGCTGACAAAATTTTCGACGTATCCACTGACTTAGCTTTACCAAGCGAGTCTAGAACCTCGACGATTGACGAGCCGTCCGGTCTGGTAGTCACTACCCAGGTCTCTGTACGATTTGCTAGCATCGCACTCTTGACCTCTGAAGCCATATCATCGCCCACCGATTTCTCCAGTCTGCCACCACCCAAGATCCAACCGTCACTTCCTTGTCCGCCATCCAGGGTATCACCTAGCCTAGTGCTTCCCTTGCCAGTGCCGCTGCCCACAAACTTATACTCAATTACTACAAAATCGACATCGGGATTGTCAATTTTGTATAGATCGTCAAGCCCTGTCTCGCCAATGGCTGGTGCCCGTGCAATTTTAATACCGTCAGGAATAATTTGTTTTACCGTATTTTCTCCGAGCAGTTCTCCAAGCGAACCTTTTTGCTGGTTGGTAAGCTTCGAAAGATCGAGCAAAGGCAGGCCGTCGGAGCCGAAAGCACCGCCGCTTCGCATGAGAGTTTGCTCGGCCATGTCATCCAATACGCCGCGCAGCTTTTCAGTAACCGCCGCTGTGACTTTGCCCGTCAATGCTTCGCTCGCTGAACCCGCGAGTTTCGCTCCACTAACCGCCGTGAGGATGCGGATTGCTAAGAGCGCCTGCTGCGCAGTGCTTACATCCTGGCCATAAATTGCGTTTAGCTTATCGGCAATATCTGCGTTTAAGGCCACCGCTGCCCCTTCGCCGATCGCCTTACCACTCTCCTGAAAACTCTCAAGAGCGCCTGCCGGCACATCCTTCAAGCTGGACAGAATGCCGCCAAATACGGCGCTTGGGTCTTTCTTGGCAGCGTCATACAGACTAACGGCACCTTCCTTCAAGGCAATACCAGAGTCTTTCAACTCCTTTAGCAATCCGCTACTCAGGTCTCTGCTGATACCGCTCTGCACGAACTCTTTATAGAAGTTCGGGTCTGCGGTGTCCGCGAACATCTCCGGACGGAA
The DNA here is from genome assembly GCF_029960075.1 of Pseudomonas sp. PS02290. Taxonomy (NCBI): domain Bacteria; kingdom Pseudomonadati; phylum Pseudomonadota; class Gammaproteobacteria; order Pseudomonadales; family Pseudomonadaceae; genus Pseudomonas; species Pseudomonas sp. PS02290. The sequence goes on along the minus strand of NZ_JASCOY010000035.1, from coordinate 24,476 downwards.
GAGCTGGTTCCCCGATGTGGTGAACAGTTGCTGCTTGTTTCCCAGTTCGTTAGTGAACGTCTGGCCCGCGTTTGCCAAGAAAGTCTCGGCAGCGCTGTCAGTTCCGTCGCTTAATACCGAACGCCATAGTATGTCGGTGTCTTTAAGCGCCTGCTGGCTAAGCCGCTCCATCGCCGCCTGCTCGGTGATTTCATACTTATCAGCGAACGTCTTGGCGTTATCTTCTAACCATTTCTGCTCTTCAGCATGCAATTGACGGTTGTACGTCGTCGCGTACTGTACAACTTGCGCACCTTTCGCGACGTCACCACCCACTGCGGCCGCAGCCACAATCCCCGTCAGCTGCGATGCCATCACTTCGAGTTGTTTGTCACCTCCGACCATGCTGCTCAGTACATTGATCAGTGCCTCGTTAGCACCAGCAGCAGCGGCTCCTGTTTTGAAGTCCCCGCCGGTGGCTTCGGCGAGCAACCCGCCCACCAGCGCGTGCGCCATCACTTTTTGAGGGCTGCCGTCGGCGTATTTCCCTAATGCCCAGTCGCCGACCATCTTGAAGCCGATCGCCATGCCAATATTGCTAGCCTGTCCTACCAGCGCATTTCCGAGATTGTCGGAGTAACTGCCGCCGTTAATGACGGTATTAACAAAAGCGTCAGAAGCGGACTTCATCAAGACGAGCTGGGCGCTGCTGAGATTGAAGCCTAGCGAAGCAGGGTCATAGCCAGGCATGACACCGGCCATCGCCGCAGAGGTGAGATATCCCTTCATTGACTGGGCGGACGTAATGTCTTTTACCGTCGCCCCGAGGTTGCCTTTGTTATTGATGACGCTGACGGCTGCGGTGCTCGCCATCGAGGTTAAGGCGGCAGTTGCCATTACGTTCCCGAGCCCAGCGGCACTCGCTGCGGTACCAGCAGCCATCACAGCGCCGCTACCTGCTTCAGCACCTGCCATCACCCCAACAGCTCCGCTAGCGGCACCAGCGGTAAGAACGGTCACGATAATGATGATCGCCAGCATCGCGCCCTGGCCCAGGCTCGAGTTGCTGTATTTATAGGCGTCGTGGGTTTCCTTGATCAGCTTCCAGTCAACGTCCCCCCGCTTTTCAGCATCCTTCAACCAAGCCAGTTCAGGATCAGCCTTGACCATTGCATCAATCGCTTGGCTCACCGTCTGCTGGTTAACCTGCTTGACCTCGATATGCAGGCCGTCCACCGCGTTGATTGCAACAGCACCTTTGGCGATCAGCTCACTCTGGCGCAGCGTCTCATCGGTCTTGCCCTTGCCGGACATGGAATTCCACGCGAGGCTGGTGTTGCTCTTCTCATGACTCTCCTGATGCAGATCCTTAACGCCCTCAAAGTTGATCGCCCCGCCGCTGTTGATCGTCAGGTCTTTGCCGCTGTTAAGTTTGGCGAGCTGATAGGTCTGATCGCCGCCGCTCACCAGCACAAGATCGCCGCCAGAGGTAATTTCGCTGCTGACGTTGGTGACTTGCGTCACTTCGTCGTGCTTGGTTTTCTTGGCGCCGAAGGAGCCTTTTTTCTTCATGTCGTACAGCGAGTAGTCGTTGTCCTGCGCAGCGAGGACTTCGAGTTTGTTGCCTGCTGCCAGATACGCTTCGTCGTTGGCGGCGATGCGGCTGGAGGTGACGGCCAGGTTTTGCCCGGCACTCACAGCAACACTGCCACCCGCCGTGATTTCGGTCTGAACCTGGCTGACGTGGTCTTCCTGCTTTTTGACCTTCTTGCTCTTGCTGTACGAATGCTCTTCATCCGCCGCCGAGCTGATGGTCACGTCTTCGGTCGCGGCCATGGCGATGTCGCGTTTGGCGTCGATCTGGCTGGCGATGGCGTTGATGTCGCGCCCGGCCTGGACCGACAGGTCCCGACCTGCGCTGACGGTCGAGCCGATCTGGGTGATGTCGCTGCTGGTGTGTTTGCTGTTCAGCACGAGGCTGTCAGTCAGTTGGGTTGCGGCGGTGTTGACGTCTCGGCCGGCGTTCAACGCCAGGTCGCGACCGGCTTGGAAGGTGCTGCCGATGTTGTTGATGTCGCGGCCAGCCGAAACGCTCAGGTCATTGGCGGCTTCGATGCGGGCGGCGTTGTCGGCGTATTCCTTGTGCAGTTGGCCCCGCACGTCGCTGTCGAGCGAAGTGACGCTGCGCTCGTTGGTGACATCGCCGCCGATGGCGGTCACGGTGACGTCGCGACCGGCGATGATGCCGCCCGCTTTGTTGGTGACGTCGTTGCCCGCAAGCAGGTCCAGGCGGTTGCCGGCTGAGATCAGGCCGCTGTTCACTAGGTCATTGCCGGCGGTGGCGGACAGGTTGTTGGTGGCCTTGAGGGTGCCGACGTTGTCCAGGTTCTGGCCGGCGATGAGGGTCACATCCTTGCCGGCGATCAAGGCGCCGTTCGGGGCGAGACGGCCATCGGCCTGAGCCAGATACAGCACCGGCACCAGCACGTTTTCGCCATTCACTTCGCGCTCTTCGAGCCAGACGATGTCGTGGGTGAGCGCCGCCACTTGCTCGGAGGTCAGCGAGACGCCAACGGTCAGGTTGAGCTGGGTTTTGCTGGCGATGGCGTTGTTCATCAGGTACTTGAACTGATCCTCGTTGGAGGTCTGTCCATCGATGAAGGCCTGGCCGGTGCGCGAGGTGACGGCTTGTTGCACGAGACGCTGTTCGTAGAGGCCGTCGCCGAGACGCTTGGCGCTTTCGTCGGGGTTGTAGCCGAGGCCCGCGAGCAGGTAATCCGAGCTCATGAATTGCTTGAGGTCGGTGAGCACCGGGTTGGTTTCGATCAGGTATTTGCCGGTGCGAGGCGTGGCTACAATAAAGGGGTCCGTCCCCTTTTATCCGTCCCCTTTTTTATTGTCGATTGCCTGAGTACCATTCACAACAACAGGATCGGTAACTTCGAGCGGAGTACCTGCACCTTTTGCACTAAGGGAAGGGACTAAAACCTCTTATCTTAAGTTCGGCCTAAAGCTGGATTGCCACCTCATCTGCGAACGCCCGCAATCGCATCGAGACATCAAAAAACCTCACTCTAATTTAACACGCAATATGTCGACAGAGAGCTCTCTGGTACATTCCAAATTAACGCCAATCCACATGAAATAAATTCACCCAAGCTCTTTGGACGTAACTTTCAAATCAATGGACTCGAAATTGTTAACTTGCTCGCTCATTTCTTCGACACCTGAGATTTAGTATCGCTACCCCAACCTATGAAACAGATCCACCCCCTTTTATCGATACTAAAACAAGCAGTCCACCACCTTTAATCTTCAATTTTTTCCACGACTCGGGAGGACTAAGGATCCGAGCCCTTTTATCCATGAATCATCCCTCAATTACGCAAATAGCTGTAATTAGCTGATTTGGATGATCTTCAAGAGGAACGCCCCATCCCGTAATTTCAAGGCCACTATAATCATGACCGGCGTAGAACCACTCCTCGGCCTCATCAAATTCTAGGCTCGTAAATGCTAGCACATCAGATACAGGGCTTCCCAAACCAATACATCCCGACCAAAGCCCTTTGTAAAAGAACTCACTCGCAAGATCACCTGAAAAACTAAAGTCATAAACTTTAAGTGCAAACACTCTCCCACCACGAACAAGAACAGATAATGCAGGAATCCCTTTTTTGAACTCACTGACTATGTGATCTTCAAAAAGTGAAAAAACATAACCTCCATTACCCGATTCATCCAGACTACAGCCTCGCAAACAGAGGTCTGGCCCCCTATCAAACCTGTATTTCAGCGAAATCTTATCAACCAAATACCTCGAAAACACAGCCTCAAGATCGACGGCACTAGCATGCAATGGTATCCCTGCAAGCGACACACCCGGAATGATGGGTGCATCCCAAACCACAGAAAAAAAATCTAATTCCATCATTCGGGTCTCCACACGTTGGTAACAGAGTTAAATTTCACTTTCTGACCCTGCGGATTCAAGTATGTAGTATTTGCATCGTAAATGGGCTTAGAGGGCCCCTCGAATGTTGGCCTGTAAGTCTCAGGATCAATAACCTTTGCCTTAGTACCATCAACGTATGTGATTTTATAATACTCACCCACATGCGTTGACTTGACTGCTGCATCAGCTGTTGATGGGCTGTATTGTATCTCTTTAATGCCAGTTGTGCCGCCTTCAACTTTGTACACCTGCGCATTACCCGATGTTCCAGTTTTCGGTGGCACGTATTTGAGCTCGGCGCCATCCATCTTAAATGACTGCTGAATGTCATCAATGGATTTTCCCCAAACATTCGCCGGAGCCTCTACCAAATTTCGCGGGATTCCAGCCTGCTCCGCGAGCTCTTCCCGCAGTCCGACCCGTGCAGTTGCTGAAGTTGCTGGCACATTAGTCGCGCCGGCACCCTTTGCACCCACAACAGGTCGGCCGGTTCTCATCATGCCCATCGAAGCAATTCCACGCAACGATTCGCGGATGCCAACCATCTCCGCGTCGCTCATCCCCCACTTATCTTGTAGCGTCTGGGCTATCGCATCCGCTGACTGGCCTGCTGTCACGCTGGCCAGCATGTTCTGGAACTCAAAGTTTTCTGCTACCAAACGTCCGTAAGCCTCTTGGGCTTGTTGTGACGCTCCACCCACCAAGTCTTTGAGGTGTTCCTGGTCGGCTTGGGCCTCTGCCGCCAGACTCGAAGACGTTTTGCAAGCAGCGATACCTGCTGCGCATGCGTTAATAGCCGCGATCTCTCGTTCGCGACTGAGGTCCATGAAGGTTTTCTGCGCGGTCTGAACGCACCCGGCATCACCTTCGGCGCAAACATTGAGTGAGTTGGCAGCTCTCTCCAAATCACTGTGCGTGAGGTAATTATATTGCGTTGCGTTGGCCGCAATATTTGCGGCGATTTCAGGATCGCCTCCCGTGACCACTGTCGTTAACACAGCAACCAGCTGAGACATGGCGACCAAGTTCGCCTGCGCCTGGACCGATGCCGGACTGGCCGGGTCATATCCTTCTGGCAGTACCAATTTTGCCAAGTACTGCACTAATCCTTCGTTCGCGCCCCCAGCAATTGCACCAGTTTTGAAATCGCCCCCCATTGCCATCGACTTCAATCCGCCTAGCAAGGCGTGGGCAGCTATTTTGGTCGGACTTCCATCCGCGAGCGTTGTGTTACCCAAGCGCTGCGCGCCTATGGCGCCGGCAATATCGATGACAGCACTCAGTGCGCCATCGCTAAGGCTGTCAGTCAGACTCCCGCCGTTGATCACGGTTTTCACGAATGACTGGGCCACTACGTTCATTGCCACTTTTTGGGCACTGGCAAGATCGAAGTTCAACTTCGTAGGGTCGTAGCCAAGCTGCGACGCGACGCCAGCAGTTGCGGCGGAGGTCAGATAGCCTTTGATCGCGCTGGAAGAGGTGACATCCTTGAATACAGCGCCGAGATTCCCGCGGTTATTGACCGCGCTGACTGTGGCGTTCGTCGCAGCGCCAGCCGCTACAGCTCCGACCATTGCAGCCCCAGTCCCAGTGCCTACCATCGCTGCAGCAGCGGGCCCAACGAATGCAGCCATGAGGATAGCTATCGCTAGTTGTGCCGCGACGCCCAATCCCGAGTTACTGTATTTATACGACTGATGTATTTCCTGCACCAAACGCCAGTCGACATCACCCCGCTTCTCCGCATCCTTCAGCCACGCCAGATCAGGGTCAGCTTTGACCATCGCATCAATGGTTTGACTAACGGTTTGCTGATTCACCTGCTTGATGTCGATGTTCAAACCACCAACTGCGTTGATGACCAGATTTCCTTTCGCGGTCAGTTCGCTTTGGCGCAGGGTTTCATTGGTGCTGCCTTTACCGGACATCGATTTCCAGGCGGCATTACTATTGCTCTTCTCATGACTCTCCTGATGCAGGTCCTTAACACCCTCGAAGTTGATCGCCCCGCCGCTGTTGATCGTCAGGTCTTTGCCGCTGTTGAGTTTGGCGACCTGATACTGCTGATCACCGCCGCTGACGAGCACGAGGTTGCCGCCAGAGGATATTTCGCTGCTGACGTTGGTGACTTGCGTCACTTCGTCGTGCTTGGTTTTCTTGGCGCCGAAGGAGCCTTTTTTCTTCATGTCATACAGCGAGTAGTCGTTGTCCTGCGCGGCCAGGACTTCGAGTTTGTTACCTGCGGCCAGATACGCTTCGTCGTTGGCGGCGATGCGGCTGGACGTGACGGCCAGGTTTTGCCCCGCACTCACAGCCACACTGCCGCCAGCGGTAATCTCGGTCTGGACTTGACTAACGTGGTCTTCCTGACGCTTGACCTTCTTGCTCTTGCTGTACGAGTGCTCTTCATCCGCCGCCGAGCTGATCGTCACGTCTTCGGTCGCAGCCATGGCGATGTCGCGTTTAGCGTCGATCTGGCTGGCGATGGCGTTGATATCTCGTCCGGCTTGTACCGACAGGTCGCGACCTGCGCTGACGGTCGAGCCGATCTGGGTGATGTCGCTGCTGGTGTGTTTGCTGTTCAGCACGAGGCTGTCAGTCAGTTGGGTCGAGGCGGTGTTGACGTCTCGGCCGGCGTTCAGCGTCATGTCGCGACCGGCTTGCAAGGTGCTGCCGATGTTGTTGATGTCACGCCCTGCCGAAACACTCAGGTCATTGGCGGCTTCGATGCGCGCTGCGTTATCGGCGTACTCTTTATGCAGTTGGCCCCGCACATCGCTGTCGAGCGAAGTGACCGTTCGCTCGTTGGTGACATCGCCGCCGATGGCGGTCACGGTGACGTCGCGACCGGCGATGATGCCGCCGGCCTTGTTGGTGACGTCGTTGCCCGCAAGCAGGTCCAGGCGGTTGCCGGCTGAGATCAGACCGCTGTTTACGAGGTCATTGCCCGCGGTGGCGGACAGGTTGTTGGTGGCCTTGAGGGTGCCGACGTTGTCCAGGTTCTGGCCGGCGATGAGGGTCACATCCTTGCCGGCGATCAAGGCACCGTTCGGGGCGAGACGACCGTCAGCCTGGGCCAGATACAGCACCGGCACCAGCACGTTTTCGCCATTCACTTCGCGCTCTTCGAGCCAGACGATGTCGTGGGTCAGTGCCGCCACTTGCTCGGAGGTCAGCGAGACGCCAACGGTCAGGTTGAGCTGGGTTTTGCTGGCGATGGCGTTGTTCATCAGGTACTTGAACTGATCCTCGTTGGAGGTCTGTCCGTCGATGAAGGCCTGGCCGGTGCGCGAGGTGACGGCTTGTTGCACGAGACGCTGTTCGTAGAGGCCGTCGCCGAGACGCTTGGCGCTTTCGTCGGGGTTGTAGCCGAGGCCGGCGAGTAGGTAATCCGAGCTCATGAATTGCTTGAGGTCGGTGAGCACCGGGTTGGTTTCGATCAGGTATTTGCCGGTGCGGGCCGTGGCTGCGGTGGAGGGCAGGCCTTGAACCCTGGCGACCGTCTGCGCGGTCGCCGACTGGCTTGTGCTGATGCCGGTGGGGGTGGCGCCACCGATGACGCTGATCCCAGGAATGGGGTTAACGCCTGTCGAGCCCAGAATTCCCGAGACGCCAGTAACGCTTGCTGCGCCTGTGACACCGTTAATGCCGCGGACACCTGCTACGCCCCCAACACCCGTGACGCTTGCGGCACCTGCGATCTGGTCGACGGCGGCAATGCCGCCAGCGCCGGTCTGGTGGCTCGGAACCGAGAACCCGCCGCTGCCGGAATCGCCCGGTGTGGAAAAGTTGAAAGCCGATGCATCGGCATTGATGCCTGACGGGTTTCGAGTTGAATCGCCGAGCTGCCGGCCGGTGGTGAGTGCCTGATTCGCGGAGGCGATTTGCAGGCTGCTGCCCTGTCCAACGGGAAGGACCTGGTCGCGCTGAGCGGTTGAAACACTGGCGCCTGTCATGGTCCAGCTTTGTGGTGCGGTGGTGGGTGCAGCGACAGCGGCGTTACTGCCGCCCTGCCCGCTCAGGCGGAACAGGCCGTTCTGCCCGGAGGGAAGGCTGAATCCCGGGAGTGCGGTGGGGTCGACCTGCTTTTGCGCGAGGTCGGGCGGCAGTTGCGCGTTCAAGCGAACCACGACGGTCTGACCGGTGCCGTTGGCATGGGTGTCGCCGACTTTGTTGGTGCCGCCGGCCGAGGCGTAGTCTTCGTGGATGACACTGTTTTGCAGGTCTTTGGTGGCAGTGATCGCCACGTTTCCGCCGGCCTGGATGACGGCGCTGCGGCCGGCGTTGCCGGTGCCGTCTTTGGCCACTTCGACGTCGCTGACCAGCGTCATGGCGGTGATTTGGGTGGGCAGCTGCAGAAGGTTGGCGGGGTCGTATTGGGAGACCGGTTTGGAACCGAATGCGTAACCTGTAAGCGTGTTGGTGACCGCAGCTCCTGTTATCGCATCCGTGATTGAAGTCACTTTTACGGTGCCGCCGTCATGCCCCGGCTCCCGGCCGGTTTTATAGGTGACAACCGCAAGGCGCAGCTCCCCCGACGGGGCCACGTAGTAGATCTTTGGAAAGTCGGGATTGTCGCGCTGATTGTAGGCATCAACCGTAGGCAGGAACCCTCTGACCGTCCCATCCGTAGAACCCCCATGGAAGAACGTCCGTGTGCGCTCAACCGTCCCGCTCACCGCGCCGATGTTCTTGACGTTATCCGCCTGGATCGAAATGCTGCCGACCGCACTGATCGTGCTCTTGCTGTTGATAAAGCTGCCGCCGGTGAAGTTGAAATTACCACCGGAAGTCATCAATGCCGAAGCGCTGGTGTCGTTGTCCTGGCCTGCGTTGAAGGTTTCGCGAGCGATATAGTTGACGTCATAGTGATCGCCGCTGCAGTCAACGCACTGCACCGCGATAAAACCGCTTACCAGGGTGCGGCCAACCGCAAAATCCTGCGCGCCGCCGGAACCTTCGGTGCGGTTCTCGAACGCCGTGGCATTGATGGTGAAGGTGCCACCGCTCTCCATCGAACCGGAGACGTTGGAGACCTGGTCGGCACGGGCGGTACCGTAACCACCGATGGCGAGATCACGCAGGCTGTAGAAATCGCCCTTCGTGTTGGTCAGGGTCCCGGTGTTCAGCTGCATGTTCGCGCCGCTGAAGATAAGCCCCTGATTGTTGGTCAGCGAAGGCGTCGTAATGGTGAGGGATTGACCCGCGCCCAACGTGCCGTAGTTGGTGACGCTGCCCGCGTTGACGAAGAGGTCCGCACTTGAAGTCAGGCGACCGGCGTTGACCACAGCCCCCGCCACATTGATATCCGTCCGCCCACCCCCTGCAATCGAGGTCGGCGCATTCAGATCCAGTCGATTCGCGCTGAGGCCCAGCGTCCCCAGACTGGTCAGTCGGCCGTTGCCCGAATACCCGCCCGACAACGAAACATTCATCGCCCCGTCACTGGCAATCAACCCATCGTTGATCCAGTTCCCGCCGGTCCCGACAAACGCGTTCGACGCCAGCAATTGCCCCGCCGCAGTCTGGGTGAAGTTGTTGACGTTGACGTTCAACGTGCCGGCCTGAAGGACGCTGCTGTTAGTCCAGGTGTCGGCGTTGAGGGTCAGCACGCCGCGGGTGACCAGGCTGCCGCCGGCGTTCATGACGTTGTCGGTGGACACGCCGAAGTTGCCGCTGCCGACGTGCAGAATGCTGCCGCCACCGTTGAGCAGGCTGCCGACGCCCACCGCGAGGTCGGTGTTGGCGGTTTCCAGGGCGCCGTTGCGGTTGTCGAACAGGCCGCTGATCTGCAGGTTGGTCAGGCCGCTGGTGCCGAGGGCGCGCAGTTTGCCGGTCTGGTTGTCGAGGCTGGCGGCGCTGATGCTGAGGGTGCTGTCGCTCTCGATGATGCCCAGTCGGTTGTTCAGCGCGCCGGCGAGGCTGAGGTCGATTTGTTGGCCGGCAATCTGGCCGTCGTTGTCGCCGCTGTTGTTGAAATTGTTCCCAGTGACGTTGATCCGCTGTCTGGCGTACAGGCCGCCGTTGCGGTTGTCGAAGTTGCCGCTGCCGGTGTTGATCAGCGCGTCGCCGCCCTGGGCCGACACCCGGCCGCCGTAGTTGTCGATGCCGGCCAGCGAGCGGATGTCCAGGCTCTGCGCCTGGGTGATGCCGCCCTGACGATTGACGTCGTAGCCGTTTCTCAGCACGCCGGTGATGCGCCCAACGAAAGCACTCTGCAGGCTCGACAGCACGCCGCCCCGGTTGTCGACGTTGTTGGCGGTCAGGTTGAGGTTGCCGGCCTGGGCGATGATCCGGCCGTTCGGGCCGTCGATGTCGCCGTTAACGGTCAGGTCCAGCGCGCCCTGGCTTTGCAGGGTGCCGCTGGCGTTGGCAAGGCTGGCAGCTTGCAGTCGGAGGTTGGCGTTTTTGCTGTAGATCAGGCCGTCGTTGGCGTTCTGCACGGCGCCGCTGGCGTTGACCTGAAGCTGATCGTTGGCGGCCACGGTGCCGCGATTGCTGTTGTCCAGACCACCGGTGGTGAGGGTCAGCGCCCGCTGGCTGGCCAGTTGACCACCCTGGTTGTTGATCTGGGCGGCGCGCTGGATCAGCAGATCCCCCGCGCTGGCAAGCTTGCCGTTGCTGTTGCTCAGGGTGCCGAGCAGGTCGAGGGTGACGGCGGCGTTGCCCGCGACCGTGCCCGCGCTGTTGTCCAGGTCGGTGCCGGTGAAGCTCATGTTCTGTTGCGCGTTGACCGTGCCTGCCGCGTTGCCGAGCTTCGCAGCATTGATGGTCAGGGCTGCGCCGCTGTCGATCAGGCCGTTCTGGCTGTTGTCCAGCAAGCCGCCGACGTTGAAGGTCTGGCCGCCGCCGCTGGACAGAATCCCGCCACGGTTATCGACGCTGGCGGCGCGAACGCTGAGGGCTTTCTGGCTGACCAGCGCCCCGGCTGCGCCATTGAGTAGCGCGCCCGTCAGGTTGACGCCGACGTCGCCGCTACGGCTGGAGAGTGTGCCGCTGTTGCGGTTGTCCAGCGTTGCGCCACTGACGTTCAGCCCTGCCCAACCGGAGATGAGGCCGGCCTGGTTGACCAACGTGTTGGCGTTGAGGAGCAGGTTCTGGTTGCTGATCAGTCGGCCGCTGCTGTTGTCCAGCGTGCGCCCGGTTAACGTGAAACTCTGGGCGCTGGACATCTCGCCAGCCTGGTTGTTGAAGTCGCGCATCCGGTTGACGGTCAAGGCGCCTTTGGCGGTGATAAGCCCGCGCTGGTTGTTCAGGTCGGCGCCGTTGAGATCCAGCGTCACGGCGCCGTCACCCAGCAGTCGTCCGCCGTTCTGGGTCAGGCTGTTGAGGGAGAGGGTCATGTCGCCCTTGGCCGAGACTTCACCGCCGTCGCTGGAATCCAGCGACTGAGCGCTGAGGTGCAGCGTGCCCTTGCTGTTGATCAGCCCGGTGGTGCGGTTGTCCAGCGAACCGGTGTGCAGCGTCAGGTCAGTGCCGGCCAGCAGCAGACCGCCGCGGTTGTCGAGATCGACGGCGGTGGCGTCGAGCGCACCGGTCGCGTTGATGAGGCCGTTGTTCTGATTGGTCAGCAGGCCGTGAACAGTCAGGCCGAAGTCGCCGCGGCTGGTCAGGGTCCCGGCGCTGTTGTTCAGCGAGCCGGCGTCGATGTTCAGGCGGGCGGCGGCGATCATGCCTTTGACGTTGGTCAACGCCTGGGCGACGCGGACGACCAGCGGCTGGTTGCTGAGCAGCTTGCCGTTGCTGTTGTCGAGTCTGTCGGCGCTGAAAGTGAAGCCCTGGGCGCTGGAGATTTCACCCTGCTGGTTGTTCACGCCGGCCAGATTTTTCAGCAACAGAATGCCGGGGGCGTTGATCAGACCGTTCTGGTTATTCAGCTGGCCGTGATTCACATCGAGGGTCAGGTCGGTATTGCTGAACAGCATCCCGCCTTGTTGATCCAGCCCGGTGACGCTGGCCGAGAGCGCGCCGTTACTGCCGATGCTGCCGCCGTCGAGGTTGCTGACCTGAGCCGCCACCATCTCCAGGGTCGAGGCGCTGCTGACGCGGCCGTTCTGGCTGTTGTTGAAGTTGCCGGTGTGCAACGACAGCGCGCCTTTGCCGCTGATGCTGCCGCCATGGCTGTTGTCGAGGCTGCTGCTGTTGAGGGTCAAGCCGCCATCGGTGACCAGCTTGCCGCCCTGGTTGCTGATCGCGCCGCTGCTGTTGACAGTCAACGCACCGGCACTGGATAGACTGCCGCCGTCGTTGGCCAACGAAGTGCTGCGCACGTTCAGCGTGCCTTCGCTGTCGATCAGGCCCTGGCTATTGAGCAATGCGCCGCTGAGGCCCAGGTCGATTTTCTGCTGGCTGACCAGATTGCCGCCGCTGTTGTCCAGCTGCGTGCCCGTGACCGTCAGCAATGACTTGCCGGACAACACGCCGTTGGTGCGGTTGAGCAGTTGATCGACGGTGAGGGTCAGGGACTTCTGGCCGATGACGCGGCCTGCGTCGCTGTTGTCCAGACCCTGGCCGGTGACGCTGATGTCGTCCTGGCTGGACAGCTCGCCGCCGCGGTTGTCGATGCTGCCGACGTTCAGGGTCATGACGCCGTTGGCGCTGACCAGGCCGTCCTGGCGGTTGTCGAGGCTTGCGCCGGTGAGGTTCAGCGCGCCGAGGGCGATCAACTGGCCGCCTTGCTGCTGAAGACCGCCGATATTGGCGATCAGATCCTGTTTGCTGGCGATCTGGCCCAGGCCGTTGTCGACGCTGGCGGCATTCAGGGTCAGCTTGCCGTCGGCCACCAACGTGGCGTTGTGGTTGTTCAGGCCGTTGCTGACGGTGATATCAAACGCACCTCGGCTGCTGAGCAGGCCTTCGGTGTTGTCGAGGCTGTCGCTGCGGGCGTCGAGGGCCGCGGCGGAAATCACGCCTTTGACGTTGTTGAGGGCCTGAGCCACGCGCACGATCAGGGCTTGATCGCTGAGCAGTTTGCCGTTGCCGTTATCGAGGCTGTCCGCGCCGAAGGTGAAGCCCTGGGTGCTGGAAATCTCCCCGTTCTGGTTGTTCACGCCGACCAGATTTTTCAACAGCAAGGCGCCGGAAGAGTTGATCAGGCCATTCTGGTTGTTGAGCTGGCCGTGGTTCAGATCGAGGGTCAAGGCGCCGTTGCTGAACAGTTCACCGCCCTGTTGATTGAGGCCGGTCACGCTCGCGTTGACCGCTTTGGTGGCGGCGATGCGCGCGCCGTCCTGGTTGGTGACCTGGCCTGCGCTGAGGGTCAGGGTGTCGGCGCTGGTGAGCTGTCCGCCGTGGCTGTTATCAAAGGCGCCGGTGTTGACCGCCGCGCTGGTTTTGCCGGAGATCACGCCTTGATTGCGGTTGTCGAGGCTGGCACTGGCGAGGGTCAGGCCGCCATCGGTGGTGATCGAGCCGTGCTGGTTATTGACCGCGCCGGGGGTGGCGATGGTCAACGCGCCCGCGCTGGACACACTGCCTGCGGCGTTCGACAGCGATGCCGCCTTGAGGCTGAGCGCCGCTTCGCTGCTGAGCAACCCGGCGTCGTTGAGCAACACGCCGCCAAGGTCGACGGCCAGACCGTTCTGGCTCGCCAGGGTACCGGCGTTGTTGTCCAGCGTTGAGCCGGTCAGTTGCAGGGTGTCGCCAAACAGCATCCCTTTGGCGCGGTTGATCAGACGATCAACGTTGAGCTGCAGCGCCGTGCCGGCGATGACTTTGCCAGCATCGCTGTTGTCCAGTTGCTGCGCGGTGATCGTCACGTCCTGCTGGCTGGACAGCTCGCCGCTACGGTTATTCACGTTGCCGACGGTGAGTTTCAGCGCTTTTGTTGCGCCGACCAATCCTGCGCCGCTGTTATCAAGGGTGTTGCCGGAGAGCGACAGATTGCCCTGAGCGACAAACTCACCGCCCTGCTGTGTCAAGTCGCCGACGCTGGCGAACAGGTCGGACTGACTGGCGATGCGGCCCGCGGCGTTGCGCACGCTGTCGGCCTGAATCTGCAGCAAACCGGCGGCATTGAGCAGGCCGCTCTGGTTGTTCAGTTGCTGACCGAAGAACGCAATCCCGCCCTTGCCGGTGATCAAACCCTTTTGGCTGTTATCCAGCGCATCGATGAACAACTGCATGTCCTGGGTGGCACGCACCGAGCCGCCGCGGTTATCGACCGTGGCGCTGCGCAGGGTCAACGCGTTCTGCGTCGACACAACGCCGCTGCGGTTGTCCAGGGACAGGCTTTGCAACGCCATTGCGCCTTTGGCCTGAATGCTGCCGCCCGCCTGATTGTTCAGCGCGCCGGTCAGGGTGAGGGTGACATCGCCATCGGACACCACTGTGCCCGACTGACTGTTGTCCAGACTGCTCGCGGTGACGGTCAGGCCATCGGCGGCACCCAGTGTGCCGCCCTGACTATTGATCGCGCCGCTAACACCCAGGGTCAGGCGTTCATCGGCAGTGATCTGCCCGCCGGCGTTGTTCAGACTGGCCGCCGTGACGGTGCCGACTTGCGCAGCGGACAGCTCGCCGTTCTGGTTCGACAGCGCACCGTCGACCACAACATTCAACGCCGCATCGCTGCTGACGCTGCCGTCGTCGTTGATCAGCGAACCCGCGTGCAGGTCGATGCCCTTGCCGGAGATCAGCCCGCGCAGGTTGCTCAGTTGCCCGTTAACCCGAACGATCAACGCCTGTTTGCTGATCAGCGAGCCGTCATCGTTTTGCACGTCGTCGGCGGCGAGGGCGAAGGCGTTGAGGCTGGAAATCTCGCCCGCGCGGTTGTCGACGCGGGTGAGGTTTTTCAGCAGCAACTGACCCGGCGCGGTGATCAAGCCGCCCTGGTTGTTGAGCAGCCCACCGTGGAGGTCCAGGCTGACATCGCCGTTGCTGTAAAGATGGCCGCCGTTGTGCTGGTCCAGCCCGGTGACAGAGGCCGTTAGTGCCTTCGCACTGGCAATGCGACCTGCGTCGCTGTTATCGACGTGCTGCGCCGTAAGCAGCAGCGCGCCGGTGCTGGTCAGTGTTCCGTTGCGGTTGTTCAACCCGGCGGTGTTGAGGGTGACGCCTGCCCCTGCGATTCGACCGCGGTTGCTGTTGTCCGCCTCGCCGGTTTGCAGGTTCAGGTCACTGACACTGGTCAGCTCGCCCCCGCGGTTATCCAGACTGGCAGCGTTGATGCGGGTGCTGCCATTGGCGCTGACCGTTCCCGAGCCGTTGAGCAGTTGCCCGGCAATGTCCGCCGACAGGGCGCCAACACTGGTTACCTTGCCCTTCTGGCTGTTGTCGAAGGTTTGCGCCGTCATCGCCAGATTGCCGTTGCTGGTGATCAGGCCACCGCTGGCGTTCCACAGCTGACTGGCGGCTATCGTTAGATCGCCCTGGCTCAACACCTGACCGGCCTGGCGGTTATCAAGAGTGGCTGCCTTGAGCTGCACCCCGTTGGCGGTGATCACCCCGGCTTGATTGAGCAACTGCCCGGAAATGTCCGCAGACAAAGCGGCAACGCTCGATACTTTGCCCCCCTGGCTGTTGTCGAGATCCTGCGCGGTGATCGACAGAGTGCCGTTGCTCGTCATCACACCGCCGCTGGCGTTCCATACCTGAGGGGCTGAAATGGTCAGCGCGGCCAGACTCGCCACCTGACCTGACTGGCGGTTATCCAGGCTGGTCGTGTTGATCTGCACACCACTGGCGGTGATCAAGCCGCCGCCGTTATTCAGCAGTGGACCGGATATGTCCGCGAACAAGGCCGCAAGACTCGACACCTTGCCCTGTTGGCTGTTGTCGAGGTTTTGCGCTCTGATCAACAGGTTGCCGTTGCTGGTGATCACACCGCTGCTGGCGTTGCGCAGCTGACTGGCGACTATTGAGAGAATGCCCTGGCTCAACACCTGACCACCCTCGTGGTTATCCAGGGCCGTCGTGTTGATCCGCACACCGTTGGCGGTGATCGACCCGCCGCCGCTATTGAGCAGCTGTCCGGCAATATCCGCTGACAACGCCGCCACGCTCGATATCTTGCCCTGCGTGCTGTTGTCGAGGTCTTGCGCGGTGATCGACAGATTGCCGTTGCTCGCAATGAGACCACCGCTGGCGTTCCATACCTGGGTGGCCGCGAGAGTCAGTGCGCCCTGACTCGACACCTGACCGCCCTGGCGGTTATCCAGGCTGGCTGTTTTGACCTGCACACTGTCTTTGCCGGTGATCGACCCTGCGCGGTTGAGCAATGCTTCGGAAATGTCCGCGGTCAACGCCGCCGCACTCGACACCTTGCCCTGCTCGCTGTTGTCGAGATTTTTGGCGGTGATCGAGAGGTTACCGTTGCTGGAGATGACCCCACCGCTGGCGTTCCACACTTGAGTGGCCGCAAGGTTCATACCGCCCTGACTCAACACCTGACCCGCCTTGCGGTTGTCCAGGCTGGCGGCCTTGAGCTGCACGTCGCCGTTGGCCGTGATCAACCCGCCGCCGTTGTTGAGCAGCTGTCCGGCGATATCCGCTGACAATGCCGCCACACTCGAGATCTTGCCCTGAGTGCTGTTGTCGAGATTTTGCGCAGTGATCGCCAAATTGCCGTTGCTGGCGATCACGCCACTGTTGGCGTTCAACAGCTGACCTGACGTGATGGTCAGACCGCCCTGACTCAACACCTGACCGCCCTGGCGGTTGTCCAGTGTCGACGCCTTGATCTGCGCGCCGTTGGCGGTGATCACACCGGCGCTGTTGAGCAGCTGCCCAGCAACGTCCGCGGACAAGGCCCCAACACTCGAGATCTTGCCCTGAGTGCTGTTATCGAGATTTTGCGCAGTGATCGCCAGATTAGCGTTACTGGTGATCAGCCCGCCGCTGGCATTCCACAGTTGGCCAGCGTTGAGGGTCAGACCGCCCAGACTCACCACTTGACCGGCCTGGCGGTTGTCCAGGGTCGACGCGGTGATCTGCGCGCCGTTGGCGGTGATCACGCCAGCGCTGTTGAGCAGTTGTCCGGAAATGTCAGCCGTCAAAGCTGCGGCGCTGGAGACTTTGCCCTGCTGGCTGTTGTCGAGGTTTTGCGCGGTGATGGACAGGCTGCCGTCGCTGGCAATCTGGCCGCCGTTAGCGTTTAGCAGCTGCCCAGCGGTGACAGTCAAACCGCCCTGACTCAACACTTGACCGGCCTGGCGGTTGTCCAGTATCGCGGCGTTGATCCGCGCGCCGTGGGCGGTTATCACCCCGGCGCTGTTGAGCAGTTGACCGGAAATGTCCGCTGACAACGCCGCTGCACTCGAGATTTTGCCCTGCTGGCTGTTGTCGAGGTTTTGCGCGGTGATCGACAGGTTGCCGCTGCTCGCGATAAGGCCGCCGCTGGCGTTCCATACCTGAGCGGCCGCAAGGGTCAGGCCGCCC
Source organism: Pseudomonas sp. PS02290 (assembly GCF_029960075.1). NCBI lineage: Bacteria > Pseudomonadati > Pseudomonadota > Gammaproteobacteria > Pseudomonadales > Pseudomonadaceae > Pseudomonas > Pseudomonas sp. PS02290. Next base: position 7,165 of record NZ_JASCOY010000035.1, on the reverse strand, counting down.
TGACTCAACACGCGACCGGCCTGGCGGTTATCCAGGCTGGCGGCGGTGAGTTGCGTACCGGCCTGGCCACTCAGCGTACCGCCCTGGTTATTGACGGATTGCGCCGTGCTGACCTGCAGCGTTCGGCTGGCGACCACGTTGCCGGCGTTGCGCAGGTCCTGGGCGCTGATCGTCACATCGCCGGCGCCGTTGCGGCTGTTGTCGGCATTTACGCCCGCTTCGACGATAGCGGTGTTGATCAACTGCCCACTGGTGGACAGCCTGATCTGATCGCGGGCGGCGACGTTCTGCTGGATGTTCAATCCATCGCGGCCTTGCAGGTCGACGCTGCTGCCGTACACCGGGCCCTGAACCTGGGCGTTGAGGGCCTTGACGTTGACGGCGCCGGTCGCAGCGGCCTGGGCCATGTTCAGCTGGCCGTTGGCATCGATTTGAATGTCGCCGGCGCTGGCCGCCAGATTGCCGGCCACTTTCACGCCGACCCCGGCTTCGGTACCCACCAAACGAATGGCGCCGGCATACATGCCGCCCAGCGCAGAACTGTCGATGGCCAGTTGCGGTTTGGCGCTGCCGTCGTCAGCCAGTGCCGTGGCGTTCAGGGTCTGCGCGTCGACGTTGTTGCGACCGGCGATGATGTTGAGTTTGTTGGCGTGCAGCTCGGCGTTGACCTTCGCGCTGCGGGTGATGATGTCGAACTGGTCGAGATTGCTGGCGTCCAGCCCTCCCCCTTCGATGGACACACTGCCGCCTTCGACGCTGAAATGATCAAGACGGCCGTTGTCCAGCACCGGCCTGCCGGTGGTGAGGGTCGCCCGCGGCGTGTTGATGAAGCCGCAACCGTTGCAACTGATGCCATAGGGGTTGGCGACGATGACGTGGGCGGCCTGCCCGGCCACTTCGGTGTAGCCATTGAGCTGGCTGGCGTTGGCGCCGGTGACTTCGTTGAGAATGATCGACGCGGCGCGACCGTTGATGTTCGGGTTGCCGACCACGATGCCGCCCAGTTGCGTGCTCTGGGTGCGGGCGGTGGCGTTGTTGAGGATCACGCCCTGGGTGCCGACGTTGTACTGCTGGTACTGGTTGTGGGAAAGACCGCTGGCATTGGGCGCCGCGATGTTAACGATCGGCACGCCGTTCCCTGCCTGACCCAGGGTGGTGTTGGTGGTGCCGCTCACCGCGATGCCGTCGGCCTGGGCCAACAACGGTTGCCAGAACATGGCGTTGGCCAGAATCAAGGCGATCCCGCGCTTGGGCATGCCCCAGAAACGCGGGCGCTCAGTCAGCGCAGCGGAAGGCTGACGCACGAGGAAATCGAAGTGGCGAACGTCCATGTCAGGTATCTCGGTCAAACGTTAGAGAAAAAAGTCCATGCGGAAATAGATCGGCGACTCGCGCTCGATCAGGCCGCCCGGGCGCTCCAGAGAGTGGGCAAAGGTGACCGTCGCGGCGACGTGCTGACCGCGGGCAAAGCATTCGAACGCATTGCTGGACAGGCGCCCGTGCTCGTCGCCGTTGTAACGATCGTTGGCGATCACGCCCTGGTCGTAAGACGCTGCGATGCCGTAATCGCTGAACGCGGGGCGCAGCCAGTCGAGGGTGACGGGGCGGGTCAGGCGCAGCTCGTTGCGCCAGTAGCCGCCGCTGTCGCCGGACAGCAGTTGGTCCTTGTAGCCGCGCACCGACGATGACCCGCCAAGGCTCATGCGCTGAGGGCTGAACAGCACATCTTCGCTGCGCTGCCCGGTGGCGAGGCTGGTGAAGGTGAAGCTCTCGTCCCACAGTTTGAACGGCTGCAGGTAGCTCACGGTGCCGGTGTATTTGCGATAGCGCGCATTCGCTTCGCCTGGCCCGGGGTGGTGGTTGTCCTGGGCGCCGAACGCGCTCATGCCCTGTTGCATGCCGAGGTCAAGGTTGAGAAACGCCGAGCCCACGCGGCGCCCGTGGTTGATGCCGTACTGCACTTCGCTGATGCGGTTGCTGCTGTCGGCCAGCCGGCTGCCTTCGATGTAGTTGTTGCTGCGCAGGTTGGAGACGCCGAGGTTCAGCGAGGTCTTGCTCAGAGCGTCACGGTAGATGACCCGCTCGGCGCGCAACTGATGGGTCTGGCTGTCGCCGTTCTGCTTGAAATCGAAGCCATTGGCCTGGGCCTGTGAGCGGTATTCGCTTTCGCTGTAGCTGTAACTGAAATTCCACCAGCCCCACGGCAGGTTGTAGGCCAGCCCGGTGTTGTGCGAGGTGTGCAGATGGTCGGTCATGGCGTCGTGGCCGCCGCGCAGGCTCAGCTGATCCGCGAGACCCAGCGGGCTGTCCCACTCAAGCCCGGTGTTCCACTGTTGCTCGCCGGTGCTGCGCTGGCCGTCGTTGTTGCGCGACAGGCTCACGCGCCACGGCTTTTGCGGGGTGTTCTTGACCAGCACGTCGCTGCCGCCGACTTCCTGGCCCGGCGTCAGCTCCATCTGCGCCTGATTGGACGGCAAACGATTGAGCTGATCGACCATCTGCTCGATCTCGCGCAGGTTGACCAGCTGCCCTTCCCGCCCCGGAAACGTCATGGCCAGCTCACGCTCGCTCAGGCCGCTGTCGGCAGCGCTGCGCAGTTTTTCCAGCTGGCCTTCGACCACCAGCACCTGCAGCTGACCCTTGGACAGATCCTGCTGGGGGAGGTAGGCACGACTGGTGACCAACCCTTTGGCGATGTACAGGTTGGTGATGGTCTTGAGCAGTTCGTTGAGCTGGGACACGCCCATGCACGTGCCCAGATAAGGCTGGGTCAGGCGCTCCCGCTCGGTATTGGACAGCGACGCGGCGCCTTTGAGCTCAATCGCCGTGATGGTGAAACAACGCGTATCGACAGGGGCCGCTGGCGTCACCGGCGCGGCCTGTTTGCCGGGCAGACTTTTGAGGTCTTCAAGGCGGCGTTGCTGCTCCTGGAGCAGTTGCTCCTGGCGGTCGCGCAACACATCCTGATCGCCCGGCGTGGGCGCGGCGCGAGCAGTGAGAGGCGTTGCGGCGAGCAGAAAAAGCAGCGCAACTCTTGGGGCGGAGAAATCCACGAAGCGTCCTTGCAATAGCACAGTGATATCAATAAACGGCGCGATGGTAATGAGCCATTAGACTGACGTCAATAAGCCGACTCCAAGTTTCATGTTCGCCCGACTCAGTGGTCGCGGACCTCTCGGATCTGACGTAATGTCGCCCCAAAAAAAGGCCGTCCGCGCGAACGGACAGCCTTTTCAGGCGCCCGCACTCCCTCCTCTCGGGGGATGCAGGGCGCGGTTTAAAACGGGTTTAACTCAATGGCGCAGCAACTTGCGCAGCGGCACCCCGTCCTTGAGCACCGGCGACTTGATGACGATGTAGCTGAAGTACTTGGAGATCCCGATGTTTTTGTCGAGCAGGCTTTCCACCACTTCCTGATAGTGCTGGATGCTGCGGGTCATGAAGCGCACCAGGTAGTCGTAGCCGCCGCTGATCAGGTGGCATTCCAGCACTTCGTCCACTAGACGGATGTTGGATTCGAACTTGGCGAAGTCTTCGCGCTTGTGGTCGCTGAGGGTGATTTCGGTGAAGACGGTGACCGAATCGGTGATCTTGCCCAGGTTCAGATGCGCTTTGTAGCTGGAGATATAACCGGCCGACTCCAGCCGTTTGACCCGCTGCAGGCAGGGGCTGGCAGAGAGGCCGACGGCATCGGCGAGGCTGACATTGGTCATGCGGCCGTCCTTTTGCAGTTCGACCAGGATGCTGATGTCGATCCGATCCAGTTTTACGAGCCCTTCCATCACGTACCTCTTGACTGCCGTTGTAAGACAATCTTCTAGCAAAATCAGCGCCGTAAAGACAGCTGATGCTGCGCCACCAGGTCGGCCATGCTGTTGATGCAGTATTCCGCCGCGCAGGGCGAAGGCTGACGCGCCCGGTGGCGGCCGATCAGGCAGCGGTCCAGCGCGGCGAAGGGCTCGACCGACGGTCGCGTTACGTGCAGGACCGGTTGCACCTGATCGCCCTGATCCGTGAGCCATTGCGGACCTTCGGCCAGGGAAATGAAATCTTCCGGTGCAATTCCCAGTCGCTCGCACAGCACGCCGCGATCCTCGGCATCACGGTCGCCGCGCACCAGCAGTCGATAGAATTTGCGCAGGTAGAGCATCGCCCCCGGCGCGTCTTCGAACAGAGACCAGTTGCCCGCTGAACGGGCAAAGCTCATGCCCTCCTCCCAACTGGCGTGCAGGCCCCACTTTTCGGCCAGTTGGCGATGGGCGAAGCACAACAGACCACTGAAGCCCAGCTCGGCGAAGCGCGGATACAGGCTCGCAACCACCGCGCTGAATTCGGCGAGCACGTCATCCCTGGCCGGCTGCCCGCCGCGGCTGTCGAGCAGCGGTTGCAGCGCGGCCCAGACACCCGAATCGCGATCCACCAGCACTTCATCGCAATCGATCAGTAACGCTCGGTACTCTGTCAGTCCAAATCCTGTCAGCCCCAAATCTGTCAGCCCCATGTGGATCGAACCTCCCGGATGCATCTGGCCCGTTACGGGCAAGGCGCTGCTTCAATTCGAGTTCAAGACCCGTGCCAAAGCGGCGTCGAGGATCTGCACGGCTTCGTCGACCTGGGCTTCTGTCGTCACCAGCGGGGCGAGGAAGCGCAGCACGTTGCGGTAAACGCCGCATTTGATGACCAGCAAACCACCGGCACGGGCTTCGTCGATCACCCGTGAATTGAGATCGGCGTCCGGGATGCGCGCGGCGTCATCCTTGACCAGCTCGATCGCCAGCATGAAACCGGTGCCGCGCACATCGCCGATGCGCGGGTAGCGCGCCTGCAAACCGATCAGGCCACGGCGCAGGCGCTCGCCCAAAAGCTGGCTGCGCGCGAGCAGCTGCTCTTCCTCAAATGCATCGATCACCGCCAGTGCCGCTGCGCACGCCAGGGCGTTGCCGCCGTAGGTGCCGCCGAGTCCGCCGGGCAGCGGCGCGTCCATGATGTGCGCCTTGCCGACCACACCCGACAACGGCAAGCCACCGGCGAGGCTTTTGGCGACGGTGACCAGATCAGGCTGGATGCCGGCGTGCTGGTAGCCGAACCAGGTGCCGGTGCGGCCGAAACCGGTCTGGATCTCATCGAGGATCAACACAATGCCGTGCTTGTCGGCCAAGGCGCGCAGTGCCTGGAGAAACTCCGGCGGCGCGGTAAGGAAACCGCCATCGCCCTGCACGGGTTCGATCAGAATCGCGGCCACGCGGTCCGGTGCCACTTGGGTGGCGAGCAATTCGTTCAGCGCGGTGATTGCGTCAACGCTGCTAACGCCGCGATACGCGTTCGGGTACGGCGTATGGAACACTTCCGGCGCAAACGGCCCGAAGTTCTGCTTGTAGGGTTGGCTCATGCCGGTGAGCGTGGTGCCGAGCAAGGTGCGTCCATGGAAGCCGCCGCGAAAGGCGATGACCGCTGAACGGTTGGTATGGGCACGGGCGATCTTCACCGCGTTTTCCACCGCTTCAGCGCCGGAGGTGAAGAACGCGGCCTTGTAGGCTTCCTGCCCGCCGATCATTTCGCACAGGCGCTGGGCCAGGTCGAGGTAAGGCGTGTAGGCCGCCACCTGGAAGCAGGCGTGGGAGACTTTTTGCAGTTGAGCCTGCACGGCGGCGACCACTTTCGGGTGGTTGTGGCCGATGTTGAGCACGCCGATGCCGCCGACGAAATCCAGGTAGCGCTTGCCATCCACGTCCCACAATTCGGTGCCCTGGGCGCGGTCGATCACCAGCGGGTGCGCGGTCACCAGGCCACGGGGCACAAATTGCTCGCGCTGACGGAGCAAAAGAGGGGTTTCGTCGACTTTGCTGTTCATGGCATTTCCCATCGTGAGTCCGGCAACCTGGAGGCGGTTGCGATGCTGTTCAGGTTACGGCGTGCGGGCAACGCACTTAGCCGAACTTGGCCCGTGAGAAATTCGGATCAACTGTTTTGGCCCCGCCTTTCAACAGATCCTGCGCCGGGCTTGGGGGATGATGTGGGCTGGTTCCCTACACTTCCCTCCAACGTCCTTTCAGCAGGAAACGCCCATGGCCTTGCTCTACAAAGCCGACCCCGCGCGCGCGCCACACTGGCAGACGCTGTTCGCCGAACACGCACCGGACATCGAATGGCGCGCCTGGCCGGACATCGGCAATCCCGAAGAAGTCGAGTACCTGGCCGCCTGGCAGGCGCCGGATGATCTGACGCAGTTGCTGCCCAATCTGAAGGTGCTGTTTGCGCTGTCGGCCGGGGTCGATCAGCTGGATCTGTCGCGGTTGCCGGCGGACCTGCCCGTAGTGCGGCTGCTGGATCCGGGCATTACGCGGGGCATGTGCGAGTACGCGACGTGGGCGGTGTTGAGTCTGCACCGGGACATGCTGCGGTACCGCGAGCAGCAGGCGGCGCGGCGTTGGCAAGCGCATCTGTTGCAGCCGGCAGAAAAGCGGCGCGTGGGGGTGATGGGGTTGGGCACCCAGGCGCAGCAGATTCTGGCGACGCTGGCGCCATTCGGCTTTGCCTTGTCGGGCTGGGCGCGCAGTGTTCATGAGATTGAGGGGGTGGACTGTTTTGCGGGTCAGGCGCAGTTGTCGGCGTTTTTGGGGCAGTGCGATATTTTGCTGTGTGTGTTGCCGTTGACGGAGCAGACGGAGGGGATTCTGGACCGGAATCTGTTTGCGTTGCTGCCGCGGGGTGCGGGGCTGGTGAATATGGGGCGCGGCGGGCATCTGGTGGAGGGGGATTTGCTGGAGGCGCTGGAAAGTGGGCAGTTGGGCGGCGCTATTCTGGATGTGTTGCAGGTGGAGCCGGCGGGGTCTGATCATCCGTTTTGGGGGCACCCGCAGGTGGTGTTGACGCCGCATGTGGCGGCGATGACGCAGCCGGCGAGTGCGTTTGGGGTGTTGCTGGAGAATATTCGGCGGTTTGAGCGGGGGGAGCGGATGGTCGGTCAGATAGATCGAAACCGCGGTTATTGAGATCCAGATCAAGATCAAGATCAAGATCAAGATCAAAAGCGTCGGCCTAACGGCCTCGGGTTTCGCCTTCGGCGAGTTACTTGGAAAAGCACCCCAAGTAACCAAGGGTGCTTGCTCCTGGTTGGGCCCTTCGTTCCTCAGGGTTCCTTCACTCCGGTCTCGCTCCGTGGGCC